>CAXSFF010000140.1:0-6955 GCA_964236035.1 uncultured Acetobacteraceae bacterium | reverse complement strand
CCGGCATTACCGACTGGCTGGACGGCCACCTGGCGCGTACGTTGCGGCAGCAATCCGACATCGGCCGCATGCTGGACCCGATCGCCGACAAGCTGCTGGTCGGCGCCACCCTGATGATGCTCGCCGCCGAGTCGCGGCTGTCTGCTTACGGGCTTTACCCGGCGATCGTCATCCTGCTGCGCGAGATTTTGGTCAGCGGCCTGCGCGAGTACCTCGCCGGCCTGCGGGTGCGGCTGCCGGTGACGCGGCTGGCGAAGTGGAAGACGGGGTTCCAGATGGGCGCGCTGGGCACGCTGCTGGCCGGCGACAGCACGGCCGCCCTGTTGCACGTGCCGCTGCCGGTCGGGATCATCGGCGAGGCCATGCTGTGGTTCGCCGCCGTGCTGACTCTGGTGACCGGCTGGGACTACCTGATGGCGGGGTTGCGGCACGTGCAGCCAGCCAGCCGTCCCTGACCGGCGCTGGAGGTGGGTAGGCCACCGATTTGACAATTGTGCAGGGCAACATCGCGCAACCTTGAGCAAAGTCCCGCCAGCGGGCACATTCCCCGCGCTGCGGCCGCCTGGCCACCATGGAGCCAACTTTTGATGCGGCGTTCTCTCTTGCTTGGCTTCATCCTCGCGGCCTCCGGGCTGCTCGCTGGCTGCACCGGCACCGGGGTTTTCTTCGACCACACCTTCCAGCGTTTCGGCCGCAACCCCAATTCCCCTGCGGGCAACAGTCAGACCATGATGCGCATCCGCGGCGAACACGGCCCGATCGAGCCGATCCTGCCGGAACCTGGCAACGTCTGGCCCGGTCCGCAGCCGCCGGACCCGACGCTCGACGAACTCTCTCGGCAGCAGGCCGGCGATGCCCAGCGCGGCGTGCCGGAGGCAGCGCCCGCCACCGGAGCCACGGTGCCGCGCACCGGACGGCCGTCGACACCGCTTAACATCCCGCCGGGGCCGCCGGTCAGCAGCCCGCAAGGCCCCGTCGTGCAGACCCCGAACGGGCCCTCGGTCGATGTCGGCGGCAACAGCAGCGCGCGCGGCTACCGGCAGCTGCAATCGCCCAGCCCCGGCGGCACCGGCATCCTGGTGCCGAACGGCAACGGCACCAGCACGCTGATCAGCCCCGACGGCAGCATCCAGACCGTGCCGACCCGCCCATGACTGTACGGGTGTTGTATTTCGCCTGGCTGCGGGAGCGCGCCGGCCGCGCCGAGGAGCAGGTGGAGCTGCCGGCCGGCGTCGCCACGGTGGCGGCCTTGGCCGACTGGCTGCGCGACCGCGACGAGGCCGGCGCCGCCGTGTTCGCCGCGTCCGGGGTGATCCGCGCCGCCGTCAACCAGGCGTTCGCCAAGCCCGACGCGCCCATCGCGGCGGGCGACGAGGTCGCGTTCTTCCCGCCGGTGACGGGCGGCTGATGGCGACCGTCCGGGTGCAGACCGGTGATTTCGACATCGGCGCCGAGTTCGCGGCCCTGTCGGCTCCCAGGCCTGGAAGCATGGGCGTCGGCGGCATCGGCTGCTTCGTCGGCCTCGTGCGGGACGACCCGGCGCGCCCGCTCGCCGCCCTCACGCTCGAGCATTATCCCGGCATGACCGAGCAGGCGATCGGCGCCATCGCCGCCGAGGCGGAGCGCCGCTGGTCGCTGCTGGGCTGCACGGTGCTGCACCGGGTCGGCCGGCTACCGGTCGGGGCCAACATCGTGTTGGTGGTGGCCGCCGCCCCGCACCGGCAGGCGGCGCTCGACGCGACGGCGTTCCTGATCGACTGGCTCAAGACCCGCGCGCCGTTCTGGAAGCAGGAGCATTTCGCCGACGGCGGCGAACGCTGGGTGGAGGCCCGCGCCCTGGACGACGAAGCCGCCGCGCGCTGGTGACCGGGTGAGGACTGGGTGAGGGTTTTCCTGACGCTGGCAGCCGGCGCGCTGATGCTGGTCTGGCCGGCGCTGCTCAACGGCTACCCGATCGTGTTCAGCGACACCGGCGGCCTGCTGTCGATGGCGCTGGAGCCGACGATCGGCTGGGACAAGCCTTGGGTGTACGGCCCGTTCCTGCTCGCGGTGGACGGCCGCGCCACCCTCTGGCTGCCGTGCCTAGCGCAGGGCCTGATCCTCAGCCACGCGCTCTGGCTGCTACAGAAGGCCACCATCACGGCGTCCTGTCCGCGGCATCTCGTCCTCTGCGCCGCGCTAGCCGCAGGCACGGCGGCGCCATGGTTCGCCGCCCTGCTGATGCCCGACATCTTCGCCCCACTGACGGTGCTGAGCCTGTTCCTGCTCGCCTACGCCGATGGCGGCGCCGGCGGCAGCCCGCTCGGCCGGGTGGAGCGCGGCTGGCTGGTCGGGCTGGCCGCGTTCTCGATCGGCGCGCACCTGGCGCATCTGATCCTCGCCGCCGCGTGCCTGGCGGTCGTGCTGGCATTGCGCTGGCGGCGGTTGCTGGTCTGCGCCGCGCCGCTCGGCCTGGCGCTGGCGGCGCTGCTGCTGTCCAACATCGCCGGCAACGGGGTGATCGGCATCTCGCCTTACGGCTCCATCTTCGCCCTTGCCCGGCTGCAGGCCGACGGCATCGCCGGCGACTACCTGCGCGGCGTCTGCCCCGCCGCCGGCTACCGCCTGTGCGCCTGGGCCGACCGCATGCCGATGGACAGCGACAAGTTCCTGTGGGACCCGGACGGTCCCGTCTGGGGCAACGACTTCGGTCCCACCCTGCTGCTGCCGGAGTCCGCCCGCCTGGTTCCCGCGGTGCTGCGCGCCTACCCGGTCGAGGCGCTGCGCGCAGCGCTTGCCAACATAGGGCAGCAGGTCACGATGACGCGCATCGGCGACGTGCTCGGCCCGGAATACCTGGCCGTGACGGTGCTGCCGCGGCTGCGGACCTATTTCCCCTCGATCGAGGCAGCACGGTTCAATGCCTCGTTGCAGGCGAACGGCCTGTTGAAGGCGTATGCCTTGCCGTTCGCGTGGCCGCACGGCGTGGTGCTAGGATTGGGGCTGATCGGGTCGCTGCTGACGCTGGCGCAGGCTCGCCGGCAGCCCGTGTTGGCGGGGCTGGCCTTGATGGTCCTGGTCGGGCTGGCCGCCAACGCCTTCGCCACAGGGGCGTTATCGGGACCGCACCATCGATATCAGGCGCGCATCGCCTGGTTGGTGGTGCTGCCGCCGTTGCTGGCGTTTGGCAGGAAAGCTCGGACCTTCAGGACGTAACGGCATCTTCTCCCTCTCCCCTTGCGGGAGAGGGCCGGAGTGAGGGGTGCCGCGCGCGAGATGTCTGGCGTGGCCACCCCTCCTCCCGGCCTCCTCCCGCAAGGGGAGGAGGAGTAGCTTGCCTTACCTGCCGACCCGGCTTGCCACTTCCGCCGGGCTCATGCGGACCAACGCCTCGTAGTCGCGCAGAAGCGTGTCCGTGATGGCGCCGGGGGTGAAATGATAGGGGCCGATCTCGCGCACCGGCGTCACCTCGGCGGCGGTGCCGACCAGGAAAGCCTCGGTCGCGACCGCCATCTCCTCCGGCATGATGGTCCGCTCGACCACCTTCATCTGGTGCTTGTGGGCCAGCGCCGTCACCGCGCGCCGGGTGATGCTGTCGAGGAAGCAATCCGGCGTCGGCGTATGGATTTCGCCGTCGAACACGAAGCACACGTTGGCCCCCGTGCCCTCGGCGACCCGGCCGCGCCAGTCCAGCATGATGGCGTCGTCCCAGCCCTCCGACTCCGCCTGGTGCTTGGACAAGGTGCCGATCATGTACAGCCCCGTCGCCTTGGCCGCGACCGGCGCCGTGTCCGGGCTGGGCCGCCGCCACTTCGCGATCCCCAGCCGCACGCCCTGCAGCCGGTCGGCGTTGGCGAACAGGTTGGGCCACGCCCAGGTGGCGATCGCCAGGTGTATCTTGGTCTGCTGCGCCGACACCGACAGCTGCTCGGAGCCGCGCCAGGCGATCGGGCGGACGTAGGCGTCGGTGAACCCGTTGGCCGTGACCACCTGCTGGCACGCCGCGTCGATCTGCTCGGCGCTGAACGGGATCGTGAAGCCCAGGATGCGCGCCGACTCGATCAGCCGGTCCGTGTGCGCGCGCAGCATGAAGATGTTGCCCGCATAGGCCCTTTCGCCTTCGAACACGCCGCTGCCATAGTGCAGCCCGTGGGACAGCACGTGCAGCTTGGCATCGCGCCAAGGAACCATGGCGCCATCCCACCAGATCGTGCCATCACGGTCATCGAAAGGAACTAACGTCATACCCGCCTCCAAGTGCAAGATTGTTGCTTCTATAAGGTTGAAGCTATAATGACATTTCCATTACGTCAAGAAGGCTGTCGTATGCCGGGGGAATGGCAGCCATGTCCGGAGTGAAGATGCCGCGCGTGGCGCATCCCGTGCAAGCCGGCACCGCCCTGCTGTTCCTGCGCGAGGAGCAGATGCGGCTGGCGCAGGACCTGCTGTTCTTCGCCTATCGCGACTTCACGGGTGCCGCCGACGTGATCCTCGACGAGTTGGGCCTGGGCCGCGCCCACCACCGCGCCCTGCACTTCATCGGTCGCAACCCCGGCATGACGGTCGGCGACCTGCTCGGCATCCTGCGCATCACCAAGCAGAGCCTGGCGCGCGTGCTGAACGAACTGGTGTCGCGCGGCTACGTGGCGCAGGCGCCGGGCCGGGAGGACCGCCGCCAGCGCCTGCTGACGCTGACCGCCGAGGGCCAGGCGCTGGAGCGCCGGCTGTACGAGCGGCAGCGGGAACGGCTGGCCGCCGCCTACCGCGACGCCGGCGGCCAGGCGGTCGAGGGCTTCCGCCAGGTCATGCGCGCGGTCATGGACCCGGCCGCCCGCCACTACATCGACCGCGGGACGCCTCAATGAGCGGGGAGGCATGAGCGGGGAGGCTGGGGCGATCGGCGCTCACGTGCTGGTGGTCGACGACGACCAGCGCCTGCGCCGGCTGCTGCAGCGCTACCTGGCGGACAACGGCTTCCGCGTCACCACTGCGGAGGACGCCGCCGACGCCCGCGGCAAGATGCGTTCGCTGCTGCCCGACCTGCTGGTGCTGGACGTGATGATGCCGGGGCCGGCCGGCAGCGGCGAGTCGGGCCTGTCGCTGACGGAGTCGTTGCGGCGGGAGCAAGCCGACATGCCGATCCTGCTGCTGACCGCCCGCGGCGCGCCGGAGGACCGCATCGCCGGGTTCGAGGCAGGTGCCGACGACTACCTGGCCAAGCCGTTCGATCCGTATGAGCTGGTGCTGCGCCTGCGCGCCATGCTCCGCCGCCTGCCGCAGCCGGCGGCGGAGCCGGCAGGCCCCGTGCAGATTGGCCGGCTCGGCTTCGACATGGCGCGCGGCGAGCTGCGCGGCCCCGACGGCGTGGTGCACCTGACCGGCGGCGAGCAGGCGCTGCTGGGGTTGCTGGCCGCCTCGCCGGGAGAGGTGCTGTCGCGCGAGACGATCGCCCAGGCGCTGGAGATGGACGAAGGCGGCGAGCGCGCCATCGACGTGCAGGTGACCCGGCTGCGGCGCAAGATCGAGGCCGACCCGCGCGAACCCCGCTTCCTGCATACCGTGCGCGGTCGCGGCTACGTGCTGAAGCCCGGGACCTGACCCCGGATGGACATGCCCATCGCCACGGGGATCGGCCATTGGGTGAAGCGCCGCATGCCGCGTTCGCTGTTGGGGCGCAGCCTGCTGATCATCCTGCTGCCGCTGGTGGTGCTGCAAGCGGTGGCGTTCACCATCTTCTACGGCAGCTACCTGGACATCGTCTCGCGCCGGCTGTCCTCCGCCATCGCTGGCGAGGTGGCGCAGACGATCGAACTGCTGAACCGTTTCCCCGGCACGGAGAACCGCGACTGGATCCTCGGTTCCGCCTGGCTGCGGCTGGAAGTGCCGATGCGCTTCATCCCCGACGCGGTGCTGGTGCCGCACCCGCGCGTCAACCTGATTGGGCCGATGGACGACGACCTGGGCGCTGCGTTGGAGAGCAAGGTACGGCTGCCCTATGAGATGGACTGGACCTCCGACCCGCGCAACGTGCTGATCCGGGTGCAACTGGCGGGCGGCGTCCTGGAGGCGGAGGCGCCCCGCAAGCGTCTGTACACCTCGACGATCTACCTGTTCGTGCTGTGGCTCGCCGGGTCGGCGCTGCTGCTGTTCGGCATCGCGGCGCTGTTCATGCGCAACCAAGTGCGAGCGATCCGGCGGCTGGCAGGGGCGGCGGAGGCGTTCGGCATGGGGCGCGACCGCGGCCCGATCAAGCTGGAGGGCGCCAGCGAGGTGCGGCAGGCCGCCGCCGCGTTCAACCGCATGCAGGCCCGCATCCTGCGTTTCTTGGGCCAGCGCACCGAGATGCTGGCCGGCGTGAGCCACGACCTGCGCACGCCGTTGACCCGGCTTCGCCTGGCGCTGGCGATGCTGCCGGCCGACCCCGACCTGCGCCAAGACGTTTCGGACATGACGGCGGACGTGGCGGAGATGGACCGCATGATCGGCGGCTACCTGTCGTTCGCCCGCGGCGAGGGCATGGAACAGGCGCAGCCGATCGACCTGTCGGCGATGATGGCGGAGGTTGCCGCCGGCGCTCGCCGCGGCGGCGGCGCCATCGACGTGACCGCCCCGGGCGAAACCATCCTGCTGATCCGGCCGGACGCGTTGCGGCGGGCGATCGCGAACCTGGTCGACAATGCGTGCCGCCACGCCAGGCGGGTGACCATGTCGATCGAGCGGGAGGACCGCAGCGTCAACCTGGTGGTGGATGATAACGGCCCAGGCATTGCACCCGCTCGCCGCGAGAGTGTGTTCCGGGCGTTCGAAACCGGCGACGGTGGCGGCACCGGGCTTGGCCTCACCATCGCGCGCGACATCGTGCGGGCGCATGGCGGCGACATCCTGCTGGAGCAGAGCCCGCTAGGCGGCTTGCGCGCCAAGATTCGCCTGCCGGTTTAAACCTGGCGCGTGCGACCCCTCACCCCGGCCCTCTCCC
>CAXSFF010000139.1:0-7011 GCA_964236035.1 uncultured Acetobacteraceae bacterium | reverse complement strand
TGATGACGCTCTGCCAGAACGGGTTCACGTTAAGCAGGTTGGCGCCGTTGTTGATCGTGGTGAGCAGCATCGCGCCGAGCAGCGGTCCCAGCACGCTGCCGACGGCGCCGAACAGGCTTGCCCCGCCGATCACCGAGGCCGCCACGCTCTGCAGCTCCCAGCCCTCGCCGGTCGTCGCGATGCCGATGCCGATACGTGAGGCCGTCAGCACGCCGACCAGTGAGGCGAGCACCGCGGAGATGACGTAGGCCATGTAGATCGTACGGTTGACCTTGACACCGGACAGCCGCGCCGCTTCCGCGTTGCTGCCGACCGCGAACAGGTAGCGCCCCCAGCGCGTGTGCTGCAGCAGCACCCAGCATGGCACCGCGACGGCCAGCACGGCCAGGAACAGGTTCGGCACGCCCAGCACGCCGCGGCGCGAGAACGCGCCGAAGGCGGGCGGCAGGCCGCCAATCGTCTGCCCGCCCGTCATCAGCAGGCCGATGCCGCGCAGCGCGGTCATCGAGGCCAGCGTCATGATGAACGGCGGCAGGCGGAGCTGCACGATACCAAAGCCGTTCACGGCGCCGCTCAGCGCGCCCGCCAGCAGCGCCAGCAGCACGGCAAGCGGGATCGGCCACCCATCGGTCAGCGCCATCGCGACCACGGTGCTGGAGAACCCGACCACCGCGCCCACGGAGAGGTCGATGCCGGCGGTGATGATGACGAACGTCTGGCCGATGGCGATGATCGACCAGAGCGAGGCCTGGCGCAGCAGGTTGGCGATGTTGCCGGCGGTGGCGAAGCTGCTGCTCGCGACCGACAGCATGACCCAGAGCAGCAGCAGCAGGCCCAGCAGGGTGAGCTTGAGCAGGAAGCCGAACCGGGGGGCGGCCGGCAGCGCCGGCAGGACGACGGCTGTTCGCAACTCAGGCACCGATCGCCTCCGTCAGGATGGTTTCCGCGGCCACCGTTCCGGCGTCGTGGCTCGCGACGATGGTGCCCGCGCGGAACACGTGCAGGCGGTCGGCGAGGTCGTGCACCTCGGGCAGATAGGACGAGATCAGGATCACGCCCGCGCCCTGCCGCAGCAGCCCGGCCAGCACCTTGTACAGCTCGACCTTGGTGCCGACATCGACGCCGACCGTCGGCTCGTCGAAGATGAACAGGTCGGCACCGTGGTTCAGCCACTTCCCGACCACGATTTTTTGCTGGTTGCCGCCGGACAAGGTGGCGACGGCAACGTTTGGCGAAGCAGCGACAACGCCAAGCTCGCGCATCTGGCGGGCAGCGCGCTTGCGCTCGGCAGCCCGATCGACCACTCCGCCGGGCGCAATGGCGTCGTAGATCGCAAGGTTAAGGTTGAAGCCGACGCTCATGCTGAGGCACAGCCCCTGGTCGCGGCGGCTTTCCGGCACCAGCGCGATGCCGCGGTCGATGGCGTCGCGCTCGTGGCGGGCGTCGAGCGACTCGCCCTTGAAGGCGACGCGCCCGGCGCTGCGGCGCGTGCGGCCGAACACGCAGCGCACGAACTCCGAGCGCCCTGCGCCGATCAGCCCGTACAGCCCGACGATCTCGCCGCGGCGCACGCTCAGCGATACGTCGTGGAAGCCCGGCCCGCTGAGGCCGTCCACGTCGAGCAGCGTCTCGCCGAGCGGCACGCTTTCCTTGTAGTGCACCTCCTCGATGCGCCGGTTGACCATGTCGCGGATCAGCTGCCGCTCGTCGGTGTCGGCCACCTCGCGCGTCACCACCAGGGCGCCGTCGCGCAGCACCGAGACGCGCTGGGCGAGCTGGAAGATTTCCTCCATGCGGTGGCTGATATAGACGATGGTGACGCCCTGGGCGTGCAGCCGGCGAATCAGCGCGAACAACCGGTCGGTGTCCTGCCGCGTCAGGTAGGCGGTGGGCTCGTCGAGGATCAGGAAGCGCACCCCCCGGGCCGCGGCGCGCGCCGCGGCCACGAGTTGCTGCTGGCCGATGGTGAGGTCGCCAAGCCGGGCCGCCGCCGGCAGGACGAAGCCGAGGTCGTCCAGGATACGCTGCGCCCTGCGCGTCATCTCGTGGTGGCGCAGCAGGCCGGACAGTGTCGCCTCGTGGCCGAGAAAGATGTTTGCCGCCACGCTCAGGTGCGGGCACAGCACCACCTCCTGGTGCACCGCGCCGATGCCAAGCGCCAGCGCGTCCTGCGGGCCGGCCAGGGCGACCTCACGGCCCTCCCACAGGATCGTGCCGCCGCTACGCGCATGAGCGCCGGTCAGGACGCGGATGAGCGTCGACTTGCCGGCGCCGTTCTCGCCGACGATCGCGTGGATCTCCCCGGGGCGAAACGCGAGGTCGACCGACCTCAGCGCATATGTGCCGAGGAAGCGCTTGTCGACCCGGCGCAGCTCCATGATCGGAGCCGCGTTATGGCCAGTGCCCGGCGTCATGCCCACGCTCCCCGCCATGGCGCCCGCCTCATACCAACGGCCTTTTGCAGTGACCGAAAAAGCAAGCAAGGCTGGGCTCTGCCCAGACCCGCCAGGGGCGAGCCGCCCCTGGACCGGCTTGACTTAAGTATTTGTTTTCAAAGGCGAGCCTTTGGCGGGGTCCAGGGGCAGAGCCCCTGGCCTTCCTTGCCTGAAAGGTCACTCCACGGACCCTTGGTATCATTTCAGCTTCGGGTTGAGCAGTTCCTTCGCGCGCGGGCTGTCCAGGGTCTGCTCGGTGATCGCGGTCACCCCGGTGTCGATTTGCTTCTCGACAGGCTGGCCCTTGCTCGCGGCATAGGCGGTCTTCACGCCGTCATATCCCATGCGGAACGGGTCCTGCACGATCAGGGCGGCGATCACCCCGCTCCTGAGGAAGTCCACGAGCGTCGGGTCGCTGTCGAAGCCGACCAGCGCCACCGTCTTGGCCTTGCCGGATTCGGCGAGCGCCTGGGAGGCGCCCTGGATCATCGGCAGGTTGCTCGCGAACACGCCCACCAGCTTCGGGTTGGCGGTGAGCAGGTCGGTCATGATGTTCAGCCCCGACGTCGGCTGTCCGTCGGCGACGCGGCTTGCGACCAGCTTCAGCCCCGGGTGCCTGGCAAGGGCCTGCCGGAAGCCCGCCGCCCGCTGGTCGAGCGAGCCCACGCCGGGCAGCGCGGTGATCAGCGCGACGTCGCCCTCGTCCTTGCCCGTCCTGGCCTTCACCGCATCGGCCAGCGCGTCGCCGGCGACCTCCCCGCCGGCGGTGTTGTCGGTCGACAGGAACGCGGTGAAGGACTGCGTGTCGGCGCCGCTGTCGATGCCGATCACCTTCGTGTCGGCCGCCGCGGCGGTGATCGGCGCACCCAGTGCCTTGAACTGGGTCGGCGCGATGACGATCGCCGCAGGCGACAGCGAGGTCGCGTTCTCGAGCGCGGTGATCTGGCCGCTCACGTCGCTCTCCGCCTGCGCGCCCAGCTCCGGCACCTTGATCTTGAGCTCCTGGCCGGCCTTGCGCGCCCCGGCCAGGACGATCTGCCAATACTGGGATGTCGTGTCCTTGACGATCACCGGGATCGTCTGCGCCGAGGCGGGTGCCCCGCCGGCCAACGCTACGGCGACGCAGGCGGCGGCTACGAGAGGGGTCATCCTGGTCATGGGCGTCTTCCCTTTCTTGGTTCGTTGCAGATACGGTCGGCTCGCTCGCGGGTCAGGTCAGGGCACGGTCCAGATGCGTGTAGCCGCCATCGACGACGAGCCACTGGCCGGTCGTGTGTGTTGCGTGGTCCGACAGCAGGAACGCGACGGTCGAGGCGATTTCGCGCGGCGTCGTCATCCGCCGTCCGAGCGGGATCTTCCCCCGTATGCGTGCGAGCGTCGCCGCAGGATCCGCGCTGCGGCCGACCTCCGACGCGTAGTGCGGCGTCATCACCTCGGCCGGGATCACCGCGTTCACGCGTATCCCGTCCTCCAGCAGGTCGGCCGCCCATTCTCGGGTGAGCGACAGTAATCCGCCCTTTGCCGCGACATAGCCGCTGGTGCCGCCCTGGCCGGTGAGCGCGGTCTTCGACGCGATGTTGACGATGCTGCCGCCATGGGCGCGCAGCTGCGGCAGGCAGAGCTGCGCCATGTGGAAGCACTGCACGAGGTTGCGCTGCAGCGAGGCGACGAACTCCGCGACGCCGGCTTCGAGCCCGACCTTGTCGTTGCCGCCTGCGTTGTTGACCAGCCGGTCGATCCGCCCGTGCCTGGCGAGAACGGCCCCGACCGCCCCCACGCAGGCGGCCTGGTCCGTCAGCTCCACCTGGAAGAAGCTCGCCTGCGGCTGCACCCTGGTCAGCTCGCCCAGGAACGCCTCGTCGGGAGGGTCGCGCCCGAGGATCGCCGGCACGGCGCCCTCCTCGGCCAGCAGCAGCGAGATCGCGGCGCCGATGCCCGATGCGCCACCCGTGACCAGCACTGTCCTGCCCTGCAAACCGAGATCCACGTTCATGCTCCCAGAGGATGCCGACCCGGCTCAGGCGGAACGCGGGCCAGGGTGGCGGTAGGCGGCAAGGGACTCCGGCTTCATCTCGATCGAGAAGCCGGGCGCCGTGGGCAGCCGATAGGCGCCGTTCCCGACGACGCAGGGATGGACGAAGTGCTCGTGCAGGTGGTCGACATACTCGGTGACGCGGTTCTCCAGGCTGGCGGAAACGCAGAGATAGTCGATCATCGAGAGGTGCTGCACGTACTCGCACAAGCCGACGCCACCGGCGTGCGGCCAGACCGGCAGGTCGTGGCGCGCCGCCATAAGCAGCACGGCGAGCACCTCGTTCACGCCGCCGAGCCGGCAGGCGTCGATCTGCACGACGTCGATCGCGCCACGCATGATGAACTGCTTGAACATCACCCGGTTCTGGCACATCTCGCCCGTCGCGACCCTAACCGGCGAGACGGCCTCGCGGATGCGGCGGTGGCCCTCGATGTCGTCCGGGCTCGTCGGCTCCTCGATGAACCAGGGCTTGGCGAACGCGAGCGCCTGCACCCAGTCGATCGCCTCGTCGACCTCCCACACCTGGTTCGCGTCGATCATGAGCCTGCGGTCCGGGCCGATCACCTCGCGTGCGATCCTCAATCGGTGGATGTCGTCCTGCCTGTCGTGGCCGACCTTCATCTTGATGTGGTCGAAGCCGGCGTCGACCGCCTCGCTGCACAACCGTCGCAGCTTGGCATCGTCGTAGCCGAGCCAGCCGGCCGAGGTCGTGTAGCAGGGGTAGCCGCCCGCCTCGAGACGCGCGAGGCGCTCGGGTTTTCCGGCCAGCCGGTCCTGCAGCATCTCGACCGCCTCGCCGGGGCGGATGCAGTCGGTGATGTAGCGGAAGTCAATCGCGCGGACGAACTCCTGCGGGCTCATGTCGGCGACGAGCTGCCAGACCGGCTTGCTCTCCGCCTTCGCCCAGAGATCCCACACGGCGTTGACGACGGCACCGGTCGCCAGGTGGATCGCTCCCTTGTCGGGGCCGATCCAGCGCAGCTGGCTGTCGCCGGTGACGTGGCGCCAGAAGCGGCCGGGGTCCTCGCGCACCCAGTCGAGGTCGTGGCCCACGACGAGGCGCGACACCGCCTCGATCGCGGCACAGCAGATCTCGTTGCCGCGGCCGATCGTGAAGGTGAGCCCGTGCCCCGAGAGGCCGGACTCGTCGGTGTCGAGCACGACATAGGCCGCGGAGTAGTCCGGGTCGGGATTCATCGCGTCGGACCCGTCGAGGGCCTGTGACGTGGGGAAGCGGATGTCGAGCACCCGCGAGCCTGTGATGGTGGTCATGTCACCTGATCCCTCCCGAAAAGCCGGTCAGATTGCCCATCCGCCGTCGATCACCTGCACCGTCCCGGCGGTGAACCGAGACTCGTTGGCAGCCAGACAGACTGCCAGCGCCGCGATCTCTTCCGGCCGGCCGAAACGCCCGCCCGGCTGGCGCGGGATGAACGAGGCTTCGGTGGCCTCCAGCGTGATCCCTTGCGTCACCGCCATCTCGGCCACGCGCTGCCGCAGCGAGGGACTCTCCACGGTGCCGGGACAGATCGCGTTGCAGCGTATCCCGCTCGCGATGAAATCCGACGCGACGGACTTCATGAGCCCGATCACCGCCGCCTTGGAGGCACTGTAGGCGCAGCGGTTCGGCACGCCCTTCAGGCTCGATGCCATCGAGGCGATATTGATGATCTACCCGCCGCCCGCGGCGAGCATGCCCGGCAGGACCGCGCGGATCAGCCGGAACATCGGCGTCACGTTGAGCTCGAAGGATCGCTCCCAGGCATCATCTTCGCACTCCAGGATGCTGCCCGCATGGACAAAGCCGACGGCATTCACCAGGACGTTGAAGTCGTCCGCGGCGCTGACCGCCGCAAGCGCCGCGCCATCGCGTATGTCGAGCACCTTGGTGGAGGCGCCGTCGAGTCCTTGCAAAGTCTCAGGATTGATGTCGACCGCCGTTGTGGCGGCACCTTCGCGCAGGAAGGCGTCAGTAATGGCACGGCCGATGCCTTGTCCCGCCGCCGTTACGAGCGCCCGCTTCCCGCTCAGCCTCATGACGTTCCCTCTGCGAGGGCACATCGTGTTGCCCACGTCCTTGTTGCGCAAACGCTAGCAGTTTGCCTCCAGCGGCTCAATGGCCTGACCTTTCATGTGCCGCTTCCATCTTCATCGTGTGGATGACCAGGCCCTTTCGGGCGATCCGGATGAGATCTTAGTTCGGCCCGATGCCAGGCGCCGGGGCTGATCCTGCCGGACCTGGTGAAGTTGCGGGCATTGGCATCGTCGACAGGATGACTTCCGGGGCTGGCGGTCCGTAGCCCAGCGAGTTGTGTGGCCGGACGGTGTTGTAGTGCACCCACCATTGCTCGATCAGCACCTTGGCTTCGGCCAGCGTGTTGAACGCCTCACAGGCCAGCAGCTCGTCACGGAACTTGCCGTTGAAGCTTTCCACGGTGCCGTTCTCAGGGTCTGGAGAGATGCCGTAATGGGCCCGCGCCGAGATTGGCTACTGACCTCCGGCGCGGGTCTGTTCAGAGTGGTGGCGTGACGTGCGGACCC
>CAXSFF010000138.1:0-7019 GCA_964236035.1 uncultured Acetobacteraceae bacterium | reverse complement strand
TGCAGAGCGCCGCGCGGCCTTCCATCGTGCATGTCAGCGTGCTGCGCACCGCGGTCTACAAGGGGCCGGCAGATGTGTCCGAGGCGGCGCCGCAAGGGTCGGTGCGGCTGCAGGCGGTCGGCAGCATCGACCTCGACGACAACGGGCCTGGCAAGGTCAATGTCTCACCGAACAAGGGCAGCTGAGTCCATGGCAAATCGTTTTATATCTGCACTCTGCAGCGTGGCGCTGGTCGGCGGCATGGCCGGTTGCGCGCCGCAGCAATACGGCTCGCCGCAGGAGGTCGCCGCCAACGCCTGCTCGGCACTGGGGACGAAGGCGCTGTCGGGCGCGCTGATCGGCGGCCTGGGCGGGGCAGCCGGTGGGGCAGCGATCGGCGGCGCGGCCGGCAGAGGCAAAGGCGCCGCGATCGGCGCGGGCGTCGGCTTGCTGGCGGGCGCGCTTGGCGGCCTGGCGGTCGGCAGCCAGCTCGACCGCAACGACTGCGCGCAGGCGCAGATCGCGTTGCAACAGGCGGCGACGGCGCCGGTCGGCCGGGTCGCGAGCTGGCGCAGCCCGACCGGCAGCTATGGCAGCTACACGCCGGTCAGCGCGACGTTCGACCGCAATGGCCAAGTCTGTCGGCAGTTCCGCACCAACACGGTGATCACAGGGCACGAGCCGGTGCAGGACCAGGGCGTGACCTGCCGCGACACCGCGGGGGACTGGCACCGGGTCGCGTGATTCTGCCCTTTCCTTGCGGGAGGAGCTGGGGAGGGGTGGCCGCGCGCAGGGTGACTGGCGTGGCTACCCCTCCTCCCGGCCTCCTCCCGCAAGGGGAGGAGGAGAAGCGTAGCGGTCAGTCTTCGCGCGCGGTTCGTTCCACCAGGTCGGCGAGGCGGTCGCGGGCGGGAGGCAGCGGGCGGTGGTGGGCACCGAACACGTTGCGGGCCAGGAAGTGCCCGGTCAGCCGCAAGCCGTCCTGGCACTCCGCAAGGCTCGCCGGCGCGGTGTCGAGCAGGAAGCGCGGCAGCGGCAGCAGCCGTCCCTGCCACGGCCCCGCAGCGTCCGCGGCGACCGCATGCCCGGTGCGCGGCGACACCCAGGCTAGGCCATCCGTCACCCCCGTCAGCGCGCAGGATGCCAGGTCCATCCCGTAGCCGAGTTCGGTCAGCAACGCCGCCTCCCAGCGCACCAGGTCGGGCAGCACGGCCGCCGGCGCCGACAGCCGGGTGATCAGGCGCAGCAACCCGGCGAACACCTGGGGATGCGGCTCCCGCTCGATCAACGCGCCCTCCGCCACCGCGCAGCACGACGCCAGCATCGCCAGCGCGAGCCCGTCGTCCATCGCCAGCGCGGCGCCGGGGTGCACCAGTTCGGCGGTGAAGCTGCCCAACTGATCGGCCAGCCGCCCGACCCAGCGCACCTGCACCAGGTTGCCGGGCTGCCAGGTCGCCGCCCTGCCCCGCGACGCGCCGCCGCGGGCGAGGCCGCGATGCGCGCCGTGCCGCTCGGTCAACACGGTGGCCAACGCGTCGCCCTCGCCATAGCCGCGCGCGGCGAGCACGATGCCGGGCGCTTCCCACTCCAAGGCTAGCCGGGGTCCTCCAGGCCGATCGCCCGCAGGCGCGCGCCCTCCTCGTCCCAGCCGGCCCGTTCCTTGACGTTGAGGAACAGGTGCACCGGGCGTTCCAGCAGGCCGCCTAATTGCTGCCGGGCTTTGGCACCGATCTCGCGCACCCGGGCGCCGCCATGGCCGATCAGGATCGCCTTGTGGCCGGGGCGGGTGACGTAGATGGTGGCGTCGATCCGCACGGAGCCGTCTGGCCGCTCCTGGAAGCTTTCGGTCTCGACGGTGGTGGCGTACGGCACCTCCTCGTGCGTCTGCATGAAGATCTGCTCGCGGACGATCTCGGCGGCCAGCAGCCGGTCCGGCAGGTCGGTGAGGTCGTCGGGCGGATACAGGTACGGGCCGAGCGGCATCGCCGCCGCCAGCCGGTCCAGCATCACGTCGAGGCCGTCGCCCTGCGCCGCGCTGACCATGAAGGTCTCCTCGAACGGCGCGATCCCCGTCAGGGTAGCGATCAGCGGCAGCAGCGACTGCGGCGGCACCAGGTCGACCTTGTTCAGCACCAGCCAGGCCCGCGCGCCGCGCTGCGCCAGGCGGGCGGCGATGTCGCGCACGGCGTCGCGTGCGCCGGACTTCGCATCCACCAGCAGCAGCGTGAGGTCCGCCTCCTCCGCGCCCGTCCAGGCGGCGGCGACCATGGCGCGGTCGAGCTTGCGCTTCGGCGCGAAGATGCCGGGGGTGTCGACCAGCAGCATCTGGGTCTCGCCGCGCATCAGGATGCCGAGCACGCGGAAGCGCGTGGTCTGCGCCTTCGGGCTGACGATCGACAGCTTGGCGCCCGTCATGCGGTTGAGCAGGGTCGACTTGCCGGCGTTCGGCGCCCCGACGATGGCCGCAAAGCCGCAGCGTGTCATGGTATCAGCTTCCCCAGCAGTTCGCTCGCCGCCGCCCGCTCCGCCGCCTGCTTGGTGCCGGCGGCGCCCTGGCCCGACTGGCCGCCGCCGGTCGCCGTCATCACGAAGCTGGGCGCGTGCGGCGGCCCCTCCTGCGACAGCACGGCGTACACCGGCAACGGCTGGCCGCGTGCGCCGAGCCATTCCTGTAGCGCCGTCTTCGGGTCCAGCGGCGGCACGATCTGCGCCTCCATCGCCGGCCCCCAGGCGCGCCGCACCAACATGCGCGCGGGGTCCAGCCCGGCGTCGAGGAAGATGGCGCCGATCACCGCCTCCATCGCGTCCGCCAGCACGGTCGGCAGCAGGCTGACGCCGGCGCGGGCCTCGTTGGGGGCGACGTCCAGGTGTCCGGCCAGGCCCATCCGCGCGCCGATCTCCGCCAGCAGCGGGCGCGCGACTAAGTGGGCGTGCCGCCGGGCCAGCGCGCCCTCCTGCTCGTTGGGGAAGCGCTCGACCAGCCACTCCGCCACCACCAGGCCGAGCACGCGGTCGCCGATGAACTCGAGCCGCTCGTTGGAGCCGAGGTTGCCCGGCTTGCCGCGCCGGGGCCGCTTCTGGCCCTGCCGCGACGCCGACGCCGAGCGGTGCGTCAGCGCCTGTTGCAGCAGGTCGGGGCGGCGGAAGGCGTGGCCGAACAGGCTCCCGCTCAATGGATGCTCGACAGGATGCGGTCCCAGCGCACTGTGCTTGGCTTGCGGGCGTCGCCATCCATCGAGAAGTAGATGAAGGAGGCTTGGCCCACCAGCGTCTCGACGGGGACGAAGCCGACGCCGTTGCCTTCCATGAACCGGCTGTCCAGGCTGTCGTCGCGGTTGTCGCCCACGACGAACAGGTCGTCCGGCGGCACCAGGTAGTCCGGCGTGTTGTTCGCGAAGCCTTCGTCGGTGAGCTTGAAAATCTGGTAGCTCGCCCCCCCCGGCAAGGTCTCGGTGTAACCACGTGCGGCGATCTCGTAGCTCGGCCCCCCTGGGAAGGTCACGGCGTAACTGCGCACTGTCGACTCCGCCGGGCGCCGCGTTGCCGGCTGGCCGTTGATGTAGGGGACGCCGCCGCGGAACTGGACGTGGTCGCCCGGCAGCCCGATGACGCGCTTGATGTAGTCCTGGTAGCCGTCGTGCATGTTCTTGAACACCACGACGTCGCCGCGCTTGGGCACGGCGCCGAAGATGCGGCCGGAGAACAGGTCGGGCGACAGCGGGATGGAGTAGCGCGACAGGCCGTAGCGCGCCTTGGCGACGAACAGGTAGTCGCCGGCCAGCAGGGTCGGCGCCATCGAGCTTGACGGGATGTTGAACGGCTCCAACGCCACCGTGCGGAAGAACAGCGCCAGCAGGAAAGCCAAGATCACCGTCATTGCATCACCGGGCCTACTGGATGCCGGACAGCAGGCGGCTCCAGCGGACTTCCAGCGGCCATTGCCAGATTTCCCACCAGGGCGCCTGGGCATCGATCGAGAAGAAGATGAACTCCGCCCGTCCGACCAGGTTCTCGATCGGCAGGAAGCCGACGCCCTGGCCCTGCATGAACCGGCTGTCCAGGCTGTTGTCGCGGTTGTCGCCCATCGCGAACAGGTTGTCGGCGGGCACCATGTAGTCCGGCGTGTTGTTGGCGGAGCCATCTTCGCGAATCTTGGCGATCAGGTGGGTGGGGCCGCCGGGCAGGGTCTCGTCATAGCCGTCCTCGGGAGTCTTGCCGCCGTTCTCGTCGACCGCGACCACGGGGCCGGTCGGCCGCCGCACCGCGGGCTGGCCGTTGACATACAGCGTGCCGCCGCGCACCTGGATGTGGTCGCCGGGCAGGCCGACGATGCGCTTGATGTAGTCCTGGTAGCCGTCGTGCATGTTCTTGAACACCACGACGTCGCCGCGCTTCGGCACGGCGCCGAAGATGCGCCCGGAGAACAGGTTGGGCGAGAACGGCAGCGAGTAGCGCGAGTAGCCATAGGCGTATTTCGACACGAACAGGTAGTCGCCGACCAGCAGCGTCGGGATCATCGAGCCGGACGGGATGTTGAACGGCTCGAACGCGATCGTGCGGATGCCCACCGCGATCAGAACGGCGTAGATGGTGGTCTTGACGTTGTCGAGCCAGCCGGCGGATTTCTGCTGAGCCATGAAGATGAGCCGGTCCGCCCTGGATTATCGGGCGGATGAAGCCGATGCCCCCTGCACTGTCAAGCGGTGCCGCGACGCAACGATCAAACCCGGCGCAGGATGACGGGGAGTTCGGAGGTCGTGGCGGCGTGCGTCACGGGGGCCGGCACCGTCGCGGGCCATTGCCAGCCGGCGCCGAACAGCGCCCGCATGGCGTCGGGCGGGCAGTCGAACGGCGGGCCACCCTCCGACCCCGTCTGCATGAACAGGATGAACAGGCAGCCGCCGGGAACCAGCCAGTCGTGCAGCCGCGCGGCGTATTGCGGCCAGGTCGCCACCGGCAGCGCGCACAGGCAGGTCTGGTCGTAAATGGCGTCGAACGGCTGCTCCGGCGTCCACTCCAGCAGGTCGACCTGGTGCAGCTTCGCCCGCAATGCGGCGGCCTCGAACCGCGCCCGCTGCACGGCGAGCGGCGTCGGCGCGGAATCCGCCACCGTCACGTCGAAGCCGTCCCGCGCCAGCGCCAACGGCTCGCCGCTGCGCCCGGCGCCGGGCAGCAGGATGCGGCAGGGCGACAGCGCGCCGGACGTCCGCCAGGCCCGGAACGCCGGGTTCAGCGTCGGGCGCTCCCACGGCGTGCGCTCCGCCCGGTAGCGCGCGTCCCAGTCGAGCGCCCGGGTCGGGCCGCTCATGCCCGCTCGCCGGAGATCGTCACGCTTGAGATAGTCACTTGGGCAAAGGCATACGGGTGCTCGTCGGTGATGGTCAGGTGGATGGCAGCGATTCGTCCCGCCGGGGTGATGGCGGCCAGCCGCGCCGCCGCGCCGCCGGTCAAGGCCAGCGTCGGCTGCCCGCTCGGCAGGTTGACCACGCCCATGTCGGAATGGAACACGCCCATGCGGAACCCCGTGCCCAGCGCCTTGGCGCAGGCCTCCTTGGCCGCGAACCGCTTGGCGTAGGTGGCGGGCTGAATGCGCTGGTGGCGGCGGGCGGCGCGGGCGCGCTCGGTGGCGGTGAACACGCGCTCCAGGAAGCGGTCGCCGAACCGCTCCATCGTGCGCTCGATGCGGCGGATGTCGCACAGGTCGGAGCCGATGCCGATGATCATGGGCCCATGCTTGCAAGCGGGGGGATCACCCGCGCGACCGCTCGACCTGGGTGATCCCCGGGGCCGCCCGCAGCCCGGCGATCACGGTCGACAGGTGGCGCAGGTCGCGCACCTCGACATCCAGCAGTATCTCGAAGAAATCCGCCTGCCGGTTGGTGATCTTGAGGTTGGTGACGGCGCCGTCGTGCTTGGCGACCGCGTTGGCCAGGTTGGCGAGGGTGCCGGGCTCGTGCGCCGCGATCACGCTGAGGCGCCCCGTGTGCAGCCCGGCGTCGCGCTCGCTCTCCCAGTCCACGTCGATGAACCGCTCCGGCGTGGCGGAAAAGCTCTCCAGCGTCTGGCAGCCCTGCATGTGGATGGTGACCCCCTTGCCCGTGGTGACGATGCCCACGATGCGGTCGCCGGGCAGCGGATGGCAACAGCCGGCGTAGCTCACCGCCATGCCCGCCACCAGCCCCGTGATCGGCATCGAGCCGTCGCGCGCCGGCCGCCCCGGCGCGCGTGCGGGGATGTGCGGCAGCATCCGCGGCGACCGCGGCGCCTGCCGCAGCTCCGGGTACGCCGCGTGCACCACGTCCTTGGGTCCGACGTTGCCGTTGCCGACCGCGACGTACAGGTCGTCCAGCGCGGCCAGCTTGAGGCCCTTCAGCAGCGGCTCCACGACCTTCTCGGAGCCGTCGACACCATCCTGCCGGAACGCCTTCGCCAGCGCGGCCCGGCCGGCATCGACATGGTTCTGCCGCTGCTGCTGCGCCACGTGGCGGCGGATGCGCGCCCGCGCCTTGCCCGTGACGGCGAAGCGCTCCCAGGCCGGCGACGGGGTGCCGCCGCGCGCCGTCATGATCTCGACCTGGTCGCCGTTCTCCAGCTCCGTGCGCAACGGCAGCAGCCGCCCGTTGATCTTGGCGCCGACGCAGGTGTCGCCAACCTGGCTGTGCACGGCATAGGCGAAGTCGACGGAGGTGGCGCCGCGCGGCAACTGGATCAGCTGTCCCTTCGGCGTGAAGCAGAACACCTGGTCGCGGTACAGCTCGAGCTTGGTGTTCTCCAGGAACTCCTCGCCCGAGGTCGAATTGTCCAGGATCTCCAGCAGGTCCTGCACCCAGCGGAACCGCTTCAGCTCGACCGGCGGCGCGCTGCCCTGCTTGTAGCTCCAATGCGCGGCGACGCCGTTGTCGGCCACGTCGTGCATCTCCACCGTGCGTATCTGCACCTCGATCTTCTGGTTGCGCGGCTCGCGCAACGTCACGCCCGTGTGGATGCTCTGGTAGCCGTTGGATTTCGGCGTCGAGATGTAGTCCTTGAAGCGCCCGGCG
>CAXSFF010000137.1:0-7022 GCA_964236035.1 uncultured Acetobacteraceae bacterium | reverse complement strand
GGATGAACGCCGGCGCCACGCCGAAGCACAGGAAGTCGGCCAGGCTGTCGAACTCGGCGCCGAACCGCGACGTCGCCTTCAGCAGCCGCGCCAGCCGCCCGTCCAGCCCGTCGATCGCGCCCGCCACCACCACCGCCACCACGGCGCTGCCGAAGCGCAGGTCCAGCGCGAACCGCATCGCCGTCAGCCCGGCGCACAGGCCCACCAGCGTCATGATGTTCGGCACCATCCGGTTGAACGACGGCCCCTTGAACCGTGGCCGGACGCGCGCGCCGCGCAAGCGCCGCTGGGCGTTCATCCAAGCAGCGCCAGCACGCTTTCGCCGCCGACCATGGTCTGGCCCACCGCCACCAGCGGCTGCACCCCGTCCGGCAGGTACAGGTCGGTGCGGCTGCCGAAGCGGATCATGCCGAAGCGCGCACCGCCGCGCACCGTCTCGCCCTCGCGCACGGCGCAGATGATGCGACGGGCGACCAGCCCCGCGATCTGCACCACCGCCATGGTCCGCCCGTCCGGCAGCCGCAGGGCGAGGGCGTTGCGCTCGTTGTGCTCGCTGGCCTTGTCCAGGCTGGCGTTGAAGTACTTGCCGTTGCGGTAGGCGACCCGCGTCACCACGGCGTCCGTCGGCACCCGGTTCACGTGCACGTTCAGCACCGACAAGAAGATCGCCACCCGCATGCGCGGCGCGGGGCCAAGCCCCAGTTCCTCCGGCGGCACCGCCAACCCGACGGAGACCACGCGGCCGTCGGCGGGGGCCAGCACGGCGCCGGGCTGCGGCGAGGGCACCCGCGGCGGGTCGCGGAAGAAGTAGGCGCTGAACACGGTGAACGCCGCGGCGGGCCAGGCCAGCCAGGAGCTGATGAACAGCCCGGCCAGGAACACGGCGACGCCGCCCAGGATGAACGGGCGCCCGGCGGGATGCGGGGGGATGAACACGACGCGCAGCGTTTCGGCAAGGGTCATGCGGCGGTGTTATGCCGCCTGCCTTGTCGGCGGGCAAGCAACAGCGACATCCTGCCTGGTTCGGTCCCCAACAATCGCGCGCGCCATCCTGGGCTGCTATTCGCTGTTGGCGGACGATGGGGAGTTGGCAGATGAGCGGTGTGCGGCAGAGCGGCGTGCGGCGAGGCGGGCGGCAGACGGTGCTGCGGCTGTCGATGCGGGTGTGGGACCTGCCGACGCGGCTGTTCCACTGGACGGTCACGCTGCTGGTGGCGGCGAGCTACTTCAGCGCGAAGTACGGCCGCATGGACCTGCACTTCCTGTTCGGCTACGCGATGCTGACGCTGCTGCTGTTCCGCCTGGCCTGGGGCTTCGTCGGCAGCGACACCTCGCGCTTCGGCCGCTTCATCAAGAGCCCGCTGGCCGGGTTGCGGCACCTGGCGCAGTTCCGCCGCGGCGAGCCGGACGACGAGATCGGCCACAACGCGGCCGGCGGCTGGATGGTGCTGGCCCTGCTTGGGTTGTTGGGCGTGCAGGCCACGACGGGGCTGTTCGCCAACGACGACGCCACGGTGGAGGGACCGCTGAAACACCTGGTCCCGCCTGCCACCAGCGATTGGCTGTCCAGCGTGCATAGCCTGAACTTCAACATCATCCTGGGCGCCATCGTGCTGCACGTGGTGGCGATCACGGCCTATGCCGTGGTCAAGCGCCACAACCTGCTGCGCCCGATGATCACGGGGAAGAAGCGGCTGCCGGGGAACACGCGGCAGCCGCGGATGGCATCGTCGCTGCTGGCGCTGATGCTGGTGGCGCTCGCCGGGTGTGCCGTGTGGGTGCTGGTGACGCGAGTCTAGCGGTTCTTGTACTGCCGGTGGCAGGCGCCGCACGCCTTGCCCATCTCCACGTACTGGGTGGCGAAGCCGGCCTTGTCGTCGGCCTCGGCCAGCGTCACCAGCTTGTCGGACTGCGCCGTCAGGTTGGCCGCCGCCTTCTCGAAGCCGGCGCGGTCCGACCAGATCTCCGGCTTCGCCTTGGTGTCGTGCCCCGTCTCCGTGCCGACGGGGAACTGCGACGGGATCACCTTGCTCCACGCCAGGATGCCGCGTGCGCCTTCGGCATAGAGCTTGACCGAGCCGCCGCTGGCGATCACCGCCTTCATCGCCTCGGTATTGCCGCCTTGCAGGTCGAAGCCCGCCTGGCGTCCGGCGATCACGTCGTCCGGGTTCACGCTGATCGTGTCGGCCGCATGCGCCGCGCCGATCAGTCCCACCGCGGCGCATAGGCCGGCCAAAATCACCTGCTTCATCGACGAAGGCTCCTGCTGCATCGCGGCAGAGTCGCACCTGGCGCGGCAATAGGCCATCCGGAAAAGGCATGACACGGACGCGTTTTCGCGCGACAGACCAGCTATCCCCGGAGAGTCCCCCCGCCATGCCCCCCTCGACGCCTCCCGTCCCGCCGCCCGCATCCGGCATCCGGTCCGTCTGCGTGTTCTGCGGCGCCAACATGGGCCGCGACCCGGCGGCACGCGAGGCCGCCGCCGCCATGGGCCGCGGACTGGCGCAGGCCGGCATCAAGCTGGTCTATGGCGGCGGCCGCAACGGCCTGATGGGCGAGGTCGCGGACGGCGCCCTGGCGGCCGGCGGCCACGTCACCGGCATCATCCCCGACTTCCTCCGCGTGCGGGAAACCGAGCACCAGGGGGTCACGGACATGGTCATCACCAAGACCATGCACGAGCGCAAGACGCTGATGTACCAGATGGCGGACGCCTTCGTCATCCTGCCCGGCGGCCTCGGCACGCTGGACGAGACGGCGGAGGTGATCACCTGGCGGCAGCTTCAGTTGCACGACAAGCCGATCCTGGTGGTGAACGTCGGCGGCTGGGCGCACCGCCTCGGCACCCTGCTGGACAGCTTCATTGAGGAGGGCTTCGCCGGGGCGGCCACCCGCGGGCTGTACCAGATCGTGCCCGACGTTGCGGCGGCGCTGCACCGCCTTGCCGGGTTGCCGGCGTCGGCGCCGGGCGAGCCCGCCAAGCTATAAGCTTGCCGGCCCGGCGCACCGGCGTTATACGGCGCGCCAGGCCAGACGGGACGTAGCACAGCCTGGTAGTGCGCCTGCTTCGGGAGCAGGAGGTCGGAGGTTCGAATCCTCTCGTCCCGACCAGCCATTTTATCAACGACAACAGTGTCCGAACTCTTCTCCCCACCCCTTGCGGGAGGGGCTGGGGGAGGGGTCGGGACGCGAATTTGCCGTGTAGCCTACCCCTCCTCCCGGTCTCCTCCCGCAAGGGGAGGAGGAGCAGTGCAGCGGTCGACTTCCGACGCTGATGATACTACCGCTTGCCGACGCTCCACAGCATCAGCCAGCGGATCGGGAACACCCACACCACCCCCGCCACCAGGAAGTACGCCGCCTGGAACACCCATTGCCGCGGCAGCACGTCCGGCAAGGTGATGACGGCGATGACGTAGACGAAGATGAACGCGACCCCGGCGAGGGTTGCGACGAGCGGTCGAGACATAGGGCCGGGGTTAGCGCAACGCGGCCCGCCCGGCTATAGCAGCCAGCGCCGAACCCTCATCCTGCATCCCCCCTTCTGCACCAAGGATCGCCGCATGGACCTCAAGGACCACATCCGCGCCATCCCGGACTTCCCGAAGCCCGGCATCCTGTTCTACGACGTCTCCACCCTGCTGGCCCACGCCGATGCCTGGCAGGTGGCGATGGGGCGGCTGGCCAAGGTGGTCCAGGCGTGGCAGCCGGACCTGCTGGCCGGGGTGGAATCGCGCGGCTTCCTGCTGGCGGCCCCGCTGGCGCTGAAGCTCGGCTGCGGCTTCATCATGCTGCGCAAGCCGGGCAAGCTGCCAGGCCCCGTGATCGGCCATGGCTACGGTCTGGAATACGGCACCGACCGGCTGGAGATCCAGGCCGACGCCGTGGCCCCGGGGCAGCGCGTGGTGGTGGTGGACGACCTGCTGGCGACGGGCGGCACCATGATGGCCGCCATCGCGTTGCTGCGCTCCATCGGCGCCGAGGTGCCGGCGGCGGTGGCGCTGATCGAGCTGGCGTTCCTGGGCGGGCGCGGGCGCCTGGGCGTGCCGTTCGCGTCCCTGGTTGCGTACGACGCCTAACGCCTGCGAGTTGACACGGTGCCGCGCCGGGCTAGGAGTGGTCGCGCTGGACCCGGAGGATTGTCCGTTTGCCAACTAGAATAGCTGGCCTCGGCCGCCGCCATCTGCTCGCCGGCGGGCTGGCCGCAGCATCCTTCGGCCAAGAGGCGGGCGCCGCGCCAATCCCGGCGACGGCGTTCCCGGAGGGTGCCACGCTGTTGGTGGCCGGGCCAGCCGGCGGCGCGGTGGATGCGTGGGCGGAGTGGATCGGCCCATCGCTGCGGCGCGCCCTGGCGCCCGGCGTATCGCTGCGCAAGGACCCCGTCGGCGGCTTCGACGGCGTGACCGGCGCCAACCAGTTCGAGGCGCGCACCGTGCCCGACGGCACCACCGTGCTGTTGCTGCCCGGCTCGGCGGCCATGGCCTGGCTGATCGGCGACCCCCGCGCCCGCTTCGATGCCGCCACCTGGGTCCCGGCCCTGGCCGGCGTCACCTCCAGCGTGCTCGCCAGCCGCATCCCGCTCGCCAAGGTGCTCGGCGGCGCCAGGCTGCGCCTTGCCGCCATGACGCCCGGCGGCAACCAACTCGCGGCGATGCTGGCGCTGGACCTGCTGGGCGCCAACTGGGAGCCGGTGTTCGGGATGGATGCGGCCGCCGCCCAGGCCGCGCTGATGAACGGGACAGTCGACGCCGTCTACGTCCGCGGCCGCCGCGTGACGGAGGCGGCGCAGGCGCTGGCCGCGGCCGGGGCGCCCGCCATCCTGGGCTTCGGCGCCATCGACGAGCAGGGCCAACTCCAACGCGACCCGGCGTTCCCCGACCTCGCCACCGCCGACGAGCTGATCACCCGGCTGCCGCCCGACGCCCCGCTGCGCACTGCCTGCCGCGCCGCCAGCGCCGCCGCGCAACTGGACATGGCGCTGGTGCTGCCGCAGCAGACTCCGGCCGCGATGGTGGCGCTGTGGCGCCGCGCCTGCACCCAGGCGGCCGGGTCGCCGCCCGTGGTGGCGCAGGCGGCGTCGCTGGAGGTGCGGCCGATGCCGGCGCCGGGCGCCACCGCCAGCACGGCGGCGGTCGCGGTGGACGCGGCGGCCTTGCTGGAACTGCGGCACTGGCTGGCCACGCGGTTGCAGTTCCACGCCGGCTGAGGTGATCTGCTCCTCCTTCCCTTGCGGGAGGAGGTTGGGAGGAGGGGTCCGGCGCGACACCTCACCGCTGAACCCCTCCCCTAACCCCACCCGCAAGGGGAGGGGGACAGTAAGAGTCTGCGAAGTCACGCCAGGGCTGTGGCACGCGGGGCGGCCAGGCGAGGCAGCAGCTCTCGTCATCCAGCGTCAGGCAGGCGCTGTAATGCGGATCGCGCAGCAGCCGCTCGCCCCAACGGCGCAGCATGACGTCGTGCTCGCGTTGCGCGCGCGCCGCGTTGTCCGGACGGGCATCCGCCCCGCGGGTCGCGGATTCCAGGTGGTGCAGCGTCGCGAACGGCGTCCACACCACCGCGTAGCCGGCGGCACCCAGTTTCAGGCACAGGTCCACGTCGCTGTACGACACCGCCAGTTCCGCCGCGTCCAAGCCGCCAACCTGCTGGTACAGCGCTCGGCGCATCACCAGGCATGCCCCCGTCACCGCCGACACGGCGCGCGGGCGCGTCAACTGGCCGAGGGCGCCGGGCGCGTCGCCGGGCAGGCCGCGGAACGGATGGCCGGCAATGCCCAGCAGCCCCGTGACGATGCCGGCGTGCTGCACCCTGCCGTCCTCGTACAACAGCTTGCAGCCGACCGCGCCGACCTCCGGCCGCAGCGCGTGCGACACCATCTCGGTCAGCCAGCCGCCGCCGATCACGTCCATGTCGTTGTTCAGCAACGCGATCACCTCGCCACGCGCCGCGGCCACCCCCGCGTTGTTGAGCTGCGAGTAGTTGAACGCGCCCGGCGCCGGCAGCACCCGCACCCGCGGGTCGGCCGCCAACTCGGCGAAATAGGCCAGGGTCGCGTCCTCCACGCTGCCGTTGTCCAGGATGACGACTTCGATCGGCGCGTAGTCGGTGCGCTCCAGCACGCCGGCCAGCGTGCGCCGCAGCATCGCAGCGTGGTCGCGCGTCGGCACGATGACGGACACCAGCGGCGGCGAGGGCAGCCCCGTTGCCGCGACGGCGGGGGCAGGCTCGGCGGTGGGGTGCGGGCGGGACACCAGCACGCCCGGGAGGTGGCGGACGGCCTGCGGCGATGCGTCGAGCGCATGGTGCCGCACCAGCATGACCCCGCCGCGCGACGGATCGGCCGCGCCGCGCAGGACGGGGTCGCTGCGAGCGCCGGTTGCCGGGTCGAGGCGGTCCTCGTCCAGGGTCAGCGCGGCGGCGTCGGGATATTCGGCGAGCGCCACCGCCAGGTGGTACAGCGCGTGCGGCGCGAGCACGTCGCCGGCCTGCAGCATCAGCGTGGCATCGTCGGCCGCGGCGTCGATCCGCCAATGCGGATAGAGCTGCTGCTCCAGGCTGTCCGTGGTCAGCTGCAGCATCGCCGGGTCGTCGCCTTCGATCCGCACCGATATGGTCCGGGGCGGCAGGCTGCGCACGTGCTGGGCGATCTCCTGCCGGTCCTGGCCGGACAGTGCGCCGTATGTGGCGAGCCACGCGGCGTAATCGGCAGCGTGCGCGGGGCGGAGCGGCCCTTCGCGCGGCATCAGCCGGACATCGCGCAGCGGCAGCGGCCCCGACAGCGAGGCCGGGTCGAACCGCAGCCGCACCAGGCCGCCGGGCAACTCGACGAGTTGGCGGTGACGCCCAGCCAGGCCGCCCGCCAGCCGGATGCTCTGCGCCTCGTTGAAGCCCGCCCCCGTGTCGAGGTACAGCACGGGCTGCAGCGGCACCGTCCCCGGCAGCGCCTCGAACGTGAACTCGCAGCGGCTGGACGGGAAGCCGCCGGCCTCGGCACGCAGCAGGAAATACGGGTCGCCGCCGGT
>CAXSFF010000136.1:0-7049 GCA_964236035.1 uncultured Acetobacteraceae bacterium | reverse complement strand
CCGGGACGAGGACATCATGCGCCACACGCGGCACCGTGACCTGCGCACCATGCGTGGATACGTACAGCGTGCCGGCCTGGTGGACGAGAGCCCGGCCGGCGCGATCGACCTATGACGGAGCTGCGCTTCCCCTGGGAGAGCGACCCGGCGCCTGTGGAAGCGCCGCCATCTTTGCCGAGTGTCGAACCGCTCCCAAAGCCCCGTGGCCGACGACCGATGGTCGGCACGGCTCGGTCGGCCGCTCTGTCCTGGCTCTACCATCACCTGACGATCAGCGGCCCATCGTCTGGGGTTGCCGCTTTCGCCGAGGCGGCGCGCGGATCGGGCGTGATCCCCTGGGAGGTGGACACCGCGGCCGTCGAGGAGGACGTCTTCAACCTGGCGGTCTCGCAGCCCCCGCACCGTCGATCCTTGACCGTGGAGGGATGCCGCGTCCTGGCGCGGCAGTTCCGCCAGCGGGTCGAGGCGCGGCAGGCTCGGGCGGCGGCGCTGGTCGGCGTCAGCCGAGCGTGTCCCTTTGACCTGCACACGCTGCTGCCGATCCCGGCCGCCCTGTTGCAGCTCGGTCCTGATCATCCGCAGGCGCTGGCGTGGCTGCGGCAGAACTGGGGCACGACGGACAAGCTGCGCCAGGTCGTCGAGCGGCCGAGACCGTCGATCGGCCGACGGCTTCCGGCCGGGCACTCGGTCATGTCGTATGGGTTTTTCACCCAGGGGGCAGTCCCGTGGCCGCGGTCCGGCAGTTGGAGGCGCGCTGGCCCGGGCTACGGCTGGCGCTCAAGCCGCGCCCGGCTGACTGACCGCCTCGTGGACGGGCATGCCGCTGTTCCCGCCGAAGAGCTGACGCAGGATGGCGAGGGACACACGCCCCGGCTGGAGCTGGAGGAATACAGCGGCCCGCTCGACCGTCTGCTGGCCCTGGCGCGTGACCACGCGTTCGACCTGTCCCGGCTTTCGCTCCCGGCCTTCGCCGACCAGCTCGTGGCGGCGCTGGAGCGGGACGTCCCGCTCGGCCAAAAAGCCGATTGGGTGGTCATGGCAGCTTGGCTGGTGCAGCTGCGGTCCCGGTTGCTCCTGCCCGCGGAGGTTCCAGCGCAGCAGGCGGCCCAAGCCGAGGCCGGTCAGCTCCGCGGCCGCCTGCTGCAGCTGCAGCAGGTTCAGGCGCTCGCCGCCTGGCTGGACGCCCGGCCGCAGCTTGGCCGCGACGTGTTCGTTCGGGGACAGCCGAAGATCCTGGGCGCCGCACTCTCGGTCGAGCACGAGGTTGATGTCATCGAGTTCCTGTGGGCGGCCATGGCGTTGTTCGACGACGACCTGCCGCATCCTGACACCGCGGAGCGTTACCGGCCGCAATGGCTCGACCTCCATTCTATTCCGGATGCCCGCCTCAGGATCATGCGGTTGCTTGGAGAATGCCCGGATGGATACCTGCTCAATCAGCTGCTGCCGGAGCAAGCCAAAGACGTCGACGGCGAGACGGAGACGGTGTTGAAGCGACGGTCGGCGTGGACCAGCACCTTTGTCGCCAGCCTAGAGTTGACTAAGCAGGGCGACGTTGTCCTCGTCCAAGGGGATGAGTTCGGCCCTATTCATCTGACCCGACCAGCCGCACACATAGCAACGGCGCAGGAGCAGACGCTTGCGTGATGCTCCCTCGTTCGAGTGGGTCTGGCCTGTGTGCCGTATGGCAGCACCGACGTAAGCCGCAGCGGCTGATGGCTTGGGCATGCGTGCCCTCGATCCCAGCGCGGACGGCGTAGCTTTCTCGGAAGACCTCGGTTCCTGGTGCCTGCGTGCGCCTTGCAGCGCTTCGAAGTGTTCGCGCGCCTGCAGTCCGATAATGCGCGGCTCGCGCTTGGCCCGGGTGCAACGAGGGCGCAACTGGCACGGGAAGCAGTCCTGGGTCGCGAACCGCGCTTCGAACACTATGCCGCTTTCCGTGTGGGTGCTGGGCAGCCATGAGATGTTCCGCTTGCCTGTCGGACAGGTCACCACCTTGCGGTCCCAGTCGACGCGAAATGCAGCCTTGGTCAGTCCGTCATACAGGCGCGCTTGCCAGCTCGGGTCGTCGGCCAGTTGGCCGCTTTTCGGCCTATGAGGTGACTGGGCCTACTTGGACGCTTCCGCTTCCGGCTGCACCAAAGCGCCCGGCCTGAGCTTCTGCAACTGACCGGTGATGACGCGCTCTCCTGGTTTCAGGCCCTCGGTCACCACGACCATGTCGCCGTCGCCGTCGCCCAGCTTGACGATGCGTTGCTCGACCTTGTTGCCGTCGCCCAGGATCATCAGCGTCTGCCCGATCTGGGTCGAACCGACCGCGCTCTGCGGAACCAGCAAAGCATCCGGCAAATCGCCAAGGTGCAAGGTCGCCGTCACGTACTGTCCCGGCAGCAATCCGTGGTCCGGGTTGGCGATGGTGGCCCGCAGCAGGATCGTCCCCGTCGATTGACTGACCTGGTTGTCGATGAACGTCAGCGTTCCGTTGTGGCCCGGCTTGCCGCCGTTCTGCGACACCTCGGCCTGCACCGGTCCGCGGGCCTGCTCCCGCGTGATCGCTGCGAGGTTCGCCTCGGCGGGGTTGAAGCTGACATAGATCGGATCGAGCTGGACCAGCGTGTTGAGGGTCGCGCCGGCGACGCTGATCAGGCTGCCCTTGAACACCTGGCTTGCGCTGATGCGGCCTGCAAAGGGAGCGTAGACCTCGGTCCGGCTGAGGTTCAGCGCCGCCTCCTTGAGCGCGGCATCGCTGCTGGCCAGGCTTGCCTGGCCCTGGTGGAAGGTGCTGGTGGCCTGGTCGGACGCATCCTGGGACACCCAGCCGTCATGCGCCAGGATCTGGTTGCGTCCCTGGCTGACCTGCGCGTAACGCAGGCTGGCGTTCGCCTGGGCGAGCAAAGCCTGCGCCTGGGCGAATGCCGCCTGATAGTCCTTGGGGTCGATGCGGTACAGCAGGGCGCCGGCCGCGACGTCCGCTCCGTCCACGGCGTCTTGCTCCAGCAGGTAGCCGGTCACCCGGGCCTGGATGGTCACGCTCCGCATCGCCTGGGTCACCGCGGGAAAGCTGCGGTAGATCGGCACGGTCTGCGCCACGGCCGTCATCACCGGCACCTTCATCAGCGGGGCGGCCGCCGTCTGCGGGTGCGTCTGCCCGGCGAACCGCCAGGTGGCGGCGCCAGCCGCCGCCACGACCAGCAAGACCAGCAGGGCGAGCCACCAGGGCCGATGCGGCTGCGGGCCTTTCGCCGGGTCGGGATGGCTCCCGTCCTGGTCAGCCGGGCGGGGTAGCTCGGTCAAGGCGACGTCGGGCATGGCGCTACTCCGCTGGTTTCGCTGCAATGGTGGCGGCCGGCTTCGCGTCCGGCGCGCGACGCTCCCGCAGCCGCTCGATGGCGACGTAGAAGACGGGAGTGAACACCAGGCCGAGGACGGTCGCCGCCAGCATGCCGCCGAACACCGTGGTGCCGAGCGACTGCCGGCTGGCCCCGCCGGCCCCGCCTGCGACCACCAGCGGCGAGACGCCCAGGATGAAGGCGAACGCCGTCATCAGGATCGGCCGCAGCCGCAGCCTGGCCGCCTCCATCGCGGCTTCCAGCACCGGCCTGCCCTCTTCGCGCAGGCGCTTGGCGAATTCGACGATCAGGATGGCGTTCTTGGCCGACAGGCCGATCAGCATCACCAGGCCGATCTCACCATAGACGTCGAGTTGCAGGCCGCGCAGCCACAAGGCGAACAAGGCGCCGAACAGCGCGAACGGCACCGACAGCAGCACCATGAACGGCATGCTCCAGCTCTCGTACTGCGCCGCCAGCGACAGGAACACGAAGACGAACGCCAGCGCGAAGATGAACAGGGCGGCAGACCCGGCCTGCAGCTGCTGGTAGATCACGCTGGTCCACTCGAAACCGAAGCCCTCCGGCAGCGCCGCTGCCGCCCGCTGCATCGCAGCGACGCTTTGGCTGGAGCTGAAGCCAGCGGCCGGGCCGCCACTGATCTGCGCCGAGCCGTACATGTTGTAATGCGGCACCGTCGCCGGGCCGGTCGTGGGCACCAGCCTGCCGATCGCGTCCAGCGGCAGCACGCCGCCGCCCGCGGTCGGAACGAAGATCTTGGCGAAGTCGAGCGGGTTGTTCCGCTGGCTGCCCTCGGCCTGCACGATGACGCGGAAGGTGCGGCTGAACAGGTTGAAGTCGTTGATGTACAGCGATCCCAGGTAGACCTGCATGGTCGTGAACACGTCGGACAGGCTGAGGCCGAGCAGCTTGGCCTTGTCGCGGTCGAGCGCGAAGGTCAGTTGCGGGGTCGAGGTGCCGAAGGTGGTCAGCAGCTGCTGGGCGTCCAGCTCCGGCTGCTTGCGCGCCTCCGCCAGCAACGCCTGCGTGGCGGCATCAAGCTTGCTGGAGCCGGCGCCGGTCAGGTCCTGAACCTCGAACTCGAAGCCGCCGGTGGTGCCGAGGCCGGGGATCGACGGCGGGTCGAAGCTGAGCACGAGCGCCTCGGGGATGCCCAGCAGGCGCGGCTTCAGGGCGGCCACGATGCTTTGCGCGGTGTGGCCGGCGCCAGGGCGCTCGCCCCACGGCTTCAGGATGGCGAACGCCACGGCGCTGTTGGACTGCGCCGAGTTGGTAAGGAAGCTGAGGCCGGTGATCTCGACCACGTTCGCCACCTCCGGCCGCTCCATCACGATCGCCCGCACCTGCTGGGCGACCGCCTCGGTCCGCCCCAGCGCCGCACCGTCCGGCAGCTGCATGACGATGAAGAAGTAGCCCTGGTCCTCGACGGGGACGAAGGAAGTGGGAATCTCATGCAGAATCAGATAGGTGGCGCCTGCGGTGCCGCCCAGCAGCAGGAACATCCCCGGCCAGTGGCGCGTCGTGGTCCGCACGCTGGCGGCGAAGCGTTCCGACAGCCAGCCGAACCCGGCGTTGAACTTGCGGAACAGCCAGGCCTGCCCGCCGATGCCGGGCTTCAGCAGAATCGCGCATAGGGCCGGGCTGAGGGTGAGCGAGTTGAAGGCGGAGAAGGCGACGGAGATCGCGATCGTCAGCGCGAACTGGCGGTAGAGCTGCCCCGTGATCCCCGGCAGGAAGGCGACCGGCACGAACACCGCCATCAGCACGGCCGTGGTGGCGATGATTGGCCCCGTCACCTCCGTCATCGCGAACTTCGCGGCCTCCAGCGGCGGCTTGCCGTCGTCGATCTGCCGCTTGGGGTTCTCCACCACCACGATGGCGTCGTCGACCACCAGCCCGATCGCCAGCACCAGGCCGAGCAGGCTGACCGTGTTGATGGAGAAGCCGACGGCCTTCATCACGCCCAAGGTGCCGATCAGCGAGACGGGGATCGAGATCGCCGGGATCAGCGTGGTGCGCCAGCTCTGCAGGAAGACGTACACCACGATGAACACCAGGACCATCGCCTCGGCCAGCGTGATCGCCACCTCCCGCAGCGAGGCGGACACGAACATCGTCGTGTCGTACTTGATCTGGTAGGCGATGCCCGGCGGGAAGTGCGCCGACAGCTCCGCCATCTTGGCGCGGACCAGCTTGTCGAGCGCCAGCGCGTTGGCGCCCGGCAGCTGGTAGACCGCCATCAGCACCGTGGGTTTGCCGTCGATGTAGGCGTTAGAGTCGTAGGATTGGGCGCCCAGCTCCACCCGGCCCAGGTCCTTGAGGCGTATCATGGCGCTGCTGCCGTTGCCGGCGCGCACGACGATGTCCTCGAAGGCCTTCGCGTCCGGCAGGCGGCCGAGCGTGTTGACCTGCAGTTCGAACGCCTGGTTGGAGGGCGACGGCGCCTCGCCCAGCTTGCCGCCGGCGACCTGCTGGTTCTGTTCGACGATCGCGGCCTGCACCTGAAGCGCGGTGACGCCGAGCTCGGCCAGGCGGTCGGGATTGAGCCAGACCCGCATCGCGTAGCGCTTCTCGCCGAAGATCGCCACGTCGCTGGCGCCCGGCAGCCGCTTGAGCGGGTCGACCAGTTGCAGGTAGGCGTAGTTGCTGAGCCCGAGCGCATCGACCGAGCCGTCGGGCGAGACCAGGTTGACGATTAGCGTGAAGTTCGACTGCTCCTTCTTGATGGTGACGCCGCCCAGGTTCACGATCGCCGGCAGGTCTCCGGTAGCCTGCGCCACGCGGTTCTGCACGTCGACGGCGGCGATATCGACGTCGTAGCCCACGTTGAAGGTGACCGTGATGGTCGAGGTGCCGTCGTTGGCGCTGACGGAGGACATGTAGGCCATGCCCTCGACGCCGTTGAGCTGCGTCTCGATCGGGGTGGTGACTGTGTCGGCGACGACCTGCGCGCTGGCGCCCGGGTATGCGGCGCTGACCACCACCTGCGGCGGGGCGATCTGCGGGAACTGCGCCACCGGCAGCAGGACGTAGCCGACGACCCCGGCGAGCACCATGACGATCGCGACGACGCCGGCGAAGATCGGCCGCGTGATGAAGAAGTTGACCACCTACGACGGCTGCCCATGGCGGCGCCAAGGGCGCCGGCCGAGTTTGGTCAGCTGTGAAGCGGGCAAGAACAGCCCTGCCATGCAGCGTTGCTTGGGACAAGGTCGAATTCCAACGATGCATGACCTCCTGAAAGTCGTTCATCGAAACAGGGCGGCCGCCTTCGACTCACCACGCAACAAGGGCTGGAGCTTACTTGGCTATGGTCTTGCGCGTCAGCTTCGGAAACTACCTATGAGTGTGCCGCCCCTTCTCGGCCCGTATTTCGCGGCCAAGGCGGCGATGGACGCGCTCGCTGTTTGTTACGGCAAGGAACTAGCTCTGCTCGGCATCGAAACATTCATCGTGGTTCTAACTGTCTGGTTGCGGATCATTGTTGGGGTCCGGTAAGGTTGGCCATTGCGGATTACGCTCACCGCTTCAAGCGCCTGCCGCGCGCCATGCTGGGACGGAGATAGCTGTAACAAACCGCAAACATCGGGACCCGGGATCGCAATCATCGGTGGTCCGTGCCCGAGATCATTGCAACGGGTTTGAGGTGTCTGGCTCACAATGACTGCACGTGGGCGCATAAAGGGGTTCTTGGCCACT
>CAXSFF010000135.1:0-7050 GCA_964236035.1 uncultured Acetobacteraceae bacterium | reverse complement strand
CGCCACCGCGTAGGGCAGCCCTACGCCAAGCGCACGCACGCCGGCAGGGAACAACTCGGCTTTGACCACGGAGTTGATCGACGTGTAGCCGGACACGATCAGCAGGGCGGCCATCACCAGCAGCAAGGCGGTGGTGAAGTCCCGGGTTTCCGAAAGCGCCGTCAGCAGCGGCACCGTGCACAGCGTGCCCAGGATGCCGAACCACAGCAGCACGGGGCGCCGGCCGATGCGGTCCGAGACGGCGCCGAACACCGGTTGCAGGCAGGCATACAGGAACAGGGTGATGAACGAGATCAGGTTGGCTTGGTCGCGCGTCAGCTTGACCGTGTTGACTAGGAAGGTCGGCATGTAGGCGGTGTAGGTGTAGAACGCCAAGGTGCCCCCAGCGGTCAATCCGAACACCAGCAGGATCTCCCGCGGATGCTTGGCAAGCTCGACCATCAGGTTCGGCCGCACGGTGTTCCTGACCCGTTCGAAAGCCTCCGTCTCCTGCAGGTTGCGCCGCAGGTATAGCCCGTACAGCGCCACCACGCCGCCGATCAGGAATGGGATGCGCCAACCCCATTGCTCAAGGTCCAGCGCGGTCATCGAGCGCTGCATGATCAGCAGCACCAGGCTGGCGAGGATTTGCCCGCCGATCAGGGTGACGTACTGGAAGCTGCTGTAGAACCCGCGGCGGCGGCGCGACGCCACCTCGCTGAGATAGGTGGCCGAGGTGCCGTATTCGCCGCCAAGCGAAATCCCTTGCACCAGCCGCGCCAGCAACAGCAGCGCCGGCGCCGCCAGCCCGATGCTGTCGTAGCTGGGGATAATGCCGATCAGCAGCGAGCCGAAGCACATCAGCACCACGGACAGCGTCAGCGCCGCCCGCCGCCCGGCGCGGTCGGCATAGATGCCGAGCACCCAGCCGCCGACCGGGCGGATGAAGAAGCCAAGGGCATAGATTCCGAAGATGTTGAGGAACTGCACCGTCGGGTCGTTGCCGGGAAAGAAGAACTTCGCGAAATACAGGGCGAATGCGTTGTAGACGTAGAAATCGTACCACTCGATCAGGTTGCCGATGGACCCGCCGAAGATCGACCGCAGCCGCCGGCGTACGTCCGCCGGCGTTTCGGTTTCCATGACTCGATTGTCCACGGCGCATCCCTCTTTTCACGAACCATGCCGAGGAAAGCCTGCCTTGTCGATGCACGTTCCAGGCCCGGCGCAGGGATGGCGGCGCAACCCCGCGTCGGCTAAGCCTGATCGGATGCCGCCCTCCCCCGTCATCGCGCAATGGCTGGCTGCCAAGCAGTCGCAGCCCGAGGCGCTGCTGTTCTTCCGCATGGGCGACTTCTACGAGCTGTTCTTCGACGACGCGGTCGCGGCGGCGGCGGCCCTCGGCATCGCCCTGACCGCCCGCGGCGAGCACGACGGCAAGCCGATCCCGATGTGCGGCGTGCCGATCCATGCGGCCGAGGGCTATCTCGCGCGCCTGATCCGCGGCGGCTTCCGCGTCGCCGTCGCCGAGCAGATGGAGCAAGCCAGCGCCCGCGCCGGCAAGGCGCCGCTGCGCCGCGAAATCGTCCGCCTGGTCACGCCGGGCACCCTGACCGAAGACGCGTTGCTCGAGGGTACGCGGCCCAACCTGCTGCTCGCCTTCGCGCGCTCCGGGCGCGAGATGGGCGCGGCCTGGCTCGACATCTCCACGGGGCTGTTCGAGACGGCGCTCACGACCGATCCCGCTGCCTTGCTCGGCCGTCTCGACCCGGCGGAGATCATCGCCCCCGCCGACTTCCCGCTCGGGGACTACGAGCTGCGGCGCGCGCCCGAGACGGCGGTCCCGCCGCCGCTGGCCGCCCGTGCCAAGGTTGCCGGGGCGTTCGACGCGGCCACCATGGACGGTTTCGGCAGCTTCTCCGATGCCGAGGCGATGGCCGCCGCCACGGCGCTGGACTACGTCCGCAGCACTCAAGCCGGCCAGCTTCCCGCGCTGTCGCCGCCCAGCCGGCATGAAACTGCCGGCATCATGGCCATGGATGCCGCCACTCGCGCCAGCCTTGAGATCACCCGCGCACGTGACGGCAGCGGCGAGCACACCCTGCTGGCCGCCGTCCAGCGCACCCTCACCGCGTCCGGCGCCCGCACCCTCGCGGCGTGGCTTGCGGGACCGCTGACGGATGTTGCCGCGATCGCTGCCCGCCAGCGGGCATGGGGCGCTCTGCTGGCCGACCCGCAGGCCACCGCCGGGCTTCGCACCATCCTGCGTGGCGCTCCGGACGCCGCCCGTGCTCTTGCCCGCCTCTCGCTTGGGCGGGGCGGCCCGCGCGATCTTGCCGCCATCCGCCTGGTGCTGTTTGCCGCCGCAGAAGCTGCCGGGGCGCTGCCGAATGCCGCTGCGCTCGACCCGCTGCGCGAGGCGCTGACGCTTGACCCGGCGCTCCACCACCGGCTCAGCGCCGCGCTGTCCGTGGCTCCGCCCGCCCGGCTGGACGACGGCGGCGCCATTGCCGTGGGCTACGACGGCGAGCTGGATGCGGAACGGCAGCTGCGTGACGACAGCCGCCGGGTGGTCACGGGATTGCAGCTCGATTTCGCGCAGCGTTACGGGGTCGCCGCCCTCAAGATCCGCCATCATGCGCAACTCGGCTACGTGATCGAGGTGCCCACCGCGGCGGCCGAAATCCTGCGTGGGCATGCCGACCTGACATTGCGGCAGTCCATGGCCGCCGCCACCCGTTTCTCCAACATCGAACTGGCCGACCTTGACCGCCGCATCGGCGAGGCCGCCGACCGGGCCGCCGCGCGTGAGGCCGTCATATTCCTTAGCTTGGTCGATGCCGTGCTTGGGCAGGCGCAACCACTCCGCAAGGCCATCGCGGCGCTTGCCACGCTTGATGCCTTGCAGTCCGCGGCGCGGCTGGCGGAGTCCGGCGCCTGGTGCCGCCCGACTGTCAGCGACGACGCCGCCTTCACCGTCACCGCCGCCCGACATCCCGTGGTCGAGGCCGCGCTCGCCGCCGGGACGCGATTTCAGCCGAACGACTGCGATCTCTCGCCGGCGCGGCGTATCCTACTGCTCACCGGGCCGAACATGGCGGGCAAATCGACGTTCCTGCGGCAGAACGCGTTGCTGGTGATCCTCGCCCAGGCCGGGCTGCCGGTCCCTGCCGCTGCCGCCCGCATCGGTGTCGCCGACCGCCTGTTCAGCCGGGTGGGCGCCGCCGACGACCTCGCGCGCGGGCGATCCACCTTCATGACGGAGATGACGGAGACGGCGGCGATCCTCAACCAGGCGGGGCCGCGCAGCATGGTGGTGGTGGACGAGATCGGCCGCGGCACCGCAACCCTGGACGGGCTTGCCATCGCCTGGGCCGTGCTGGAGCACCTGCACTCGCAGACGCGTTGCCGCACCTTGTTCGCGACGCATTTCCATGAGCTCGCCAGCCTGACCCAGGCGTTGCCGCAGATGTGCCCGCACGCCATGCGCGTCCGCGAATGGAAGCAGGAGATCGTCTTCCTGCACGAGGTCGGCGAGGGTGCCGCCGGCCGCAGCTGGGGCGTGCACGTCGCCAAGCTTGCCGGCATCCCGGCGGCGACCGTGCGCCGGGCGGCGGGGCTGCTGGCGGCCCTTGAACGGGGCAGCGCCACGGGGCCCGACCTGCCGCTGTTCGCCAGCCTGCCGGCGCCGGAACTGGCTCCTGACCCGCTGCGGACCGCGCTGGACGCGATCGAGCCGGACAAACTTTCGCCGAAGGAAGCCCTCAATGCGCTCTACCAATTGAAGGCGCTCGGACTATCATCTTCCCAATGCTGACTGTTCTCCCACTCCCAGACGCTCCCGGTGACGCCGCAACCGTCCTCACAGACGCACTCGCAGAGATTGCCGGGCCGGATGGCGCCATCGCCCGCGATGGGGCGCTCGGGGTGTTCCGCCGCCATGTCACCCGCATCCAGCACCACGTGCGCGAGGGTTTCGAACACTACCAGCTCACGGGGATCCAAGGCGCCCGCTTGCTTGCCTCGCTCACCGACGGGCTGGTTGCGGCACTGTATGACTATGCCCGGGCGCAGATGGGGGCGGAGACGCATGCGCCCGGAACCATAGACCCGCTGGCTATCGTCGCCACCGGCGGCTACGGCCGCGGCATGCTGGCGCCGTTCAGCGACATCGACCTGCTGTTCATCACGACGGCCGCGCCGCACCCAACCACCATCGCGGCGGTCGAGTTCACGCTGTATTTCCTGTGGGACCTCGGCCTGAAGGTCGGGCACGCCACCCGGTCGGTTGTCGAGTGCGTCACCGAAGCCGAAACCGACATCACCGTCCGCACGTCGATGATCGACGCCCGCCACCTCGCCGGCGACCCGGCGCTGTTCCAGGACTTCGCCACCCGCTTCGTCGAGGCCTGCTCCCACCACGTCGCCGACTTCATCCAGGCCAAGCAGCTCGAGCGCGATGTCCGCCACCGCCGCTATGGCGAGAGCCCGTTCTTGGTCGAACCCAACATCAAGGAGGGCCGCGGCGGGCTGCGCGACCTGCAGACGCTGTACTGGATGAGCCGCTACGTGTTCGACACCCAGGCCATGGCGGAACTGGTCGGCCCGCAAAGCCCTGGCGGCGGCCTGCTGGTCGAACGCGAGGCCAAGCATGCCCGCCGCTCGTGGGATTTCCTCTGGAGCGTCCGTTTCCACCTGCATTACATCGCCGGCCGCGCCGAGGAGCGGCTGACCTTCGACATGCAGCCCGTGGTCGGCGCCCGCATGGGATACACTCGGCACGGGCGGCAAGACGGCGTTGAGCGTTTCATGCGGCACTATTTCCTGACCGCGCGGGAAGTAACGCGCATCACCGCCGTGCTGGAGCCCGCCATCGTCCGCGCCGCGCTGGGTCCACCGGCCCTGGAAGAGCGCACCGATGCCGCCCTGCTGGAACAGGGGTTCATCCTCGCCGACGGCAAGCTGCTTGCCGCCCCTGGACGTGACTTCCGCGTCGAGCCGGTGCAGATGCTGCGCCTGTTGCAGGTCGCGCGTGACCGCGGGCTGATGCTGCACCCGCTGGCGATCCGGGCGCTTACCCGGCACGAACGCCAGGCGACCACGCTGCGCGATGACCCTGCGGCGGCGGCCGTGTTCCTCGACCTGCTAACCGCCAAGGGCGACGGCGCGCGCTGGATGCAGGTGCTCAACGAGAGCGGCTTCCTTGGCCGCTACATCCCGGATTGGGCGCGCATCGTCGGGCAGATGCAGTTCGACACCTACCACGTGTTCACCGTCGACGAGCACACGATCGAGGCCGTCCGGGTGCTCAACACCATCGAGCGCGGCGACCTTACCGAGATCGCGCCGATCGCCACGGGGCTGATGGAGGACCTGCAGTCCCGCCGGGCCTTGTACGTCGCCGCGCTGCTGCACGACATCGCCAAGGGGCGCGGCGGCGACCACTCCGAGCTTGGCGCCGAACTGGCCTTGAGCATCGGGCCCGCCATCGGCCTTTCCGCCGAAGAGACGGAAATGGTGTCCTGGCTGGTGCTGCAGCATCTGCTGTTGAGCCAGACCGCGTTCAAGCGCGACATCGACGACCCGAAGACCATCCTCGACCTGGTCGAGACCATCCAATCCCCGGAGCGGCTGAAGCTGTTGCTGATCCTGACCGTCGCGGACATGCGGGCGGTGTCGGCCCGGGTTTGGAACGGGTGGAAGGCCACGTTGCTGCGCGAGTTGTACAGCCGGGTCGCGGAGGTGCTTGCCGGCGGCCTTGCCACCACCGAGCGGGACGTTCGCGTCGCGCGCTCCAAGCAGGCTGCGGCGGCGATGATGCCCGATTGGCCGGCGGAAGACCGAGACTATTTCCTGACGCTTGGCTACGCAGGCTACTGGCTTGGCTTCGATCCTGAGACCCATCTCCGTCACGCTCGCCTGATCAGGGAGGCGCAATCGACCGGAGCGCCGCTCACCGTGCAGGCGGAGCCGCTTCCCGCCCGCGCCGTGACCGAGATCATCGTCTACATAGCCGACCATGCCGGGTTGTTCAGCAAGATCGCCGGCGCCTTGGCCGTGGCCGGCGCCAGCATCGTCGATGCGCGCATCCACACGCTGACCAACGGCATGGCGTTGGATACGTTCTGGGTGCAGGACGCGGCCGGCGGCGCGTTCGACGCGCCGCATCGCCTGGCACGGCTGTCCGTGCTGGTGGAGCAGGCCTTGTCGGGTCGGCTGTCGCTCGCCACCGAGATACGGCGGGCGAGCCAGGCTCTGCTCGGGCGCCGCATGCGCGCGATCCATGTGCCGCCGCGGGTCGTGATCGACAACCGCGCCAGCCATACGCACACCGTGATCGAAGTGAATGGCCGCGACCGCCCCGGATTGCTGCATGACGTGACCTCGGCGATCAGCGAGCAGGGTTTGCAGATCGCATCCGCCCATGTCACCACCTACGGCGTGCGGGCGGTCGATGTGTTCTACGTGAAGGATGTCTTCGGCTTGAAGGTCGAAAACGAGCGCAAGTTGCTCAACCTCCGCCAAGCTCTGCTTCTCGCGCTTGCCAGTCCGGATGACCCGCACCCGGCAGTCAAATCTGCGGCAGTCCCGCGACGCCGCCGGGCTGCGGCTTGAAACCAACAACCGCTTTTGCAGCGGCCATTCGACGGCTGCTTCATCGCATCATCAGGATCACGTCGTGATGCGCAGGTCTGCCGGGGTCCAACTGGCTCTTGCTCTCGCGGCATTGGTAGGTTGCGCGGTTTCGGGCGCGGCTAGGGAACTGCCGTCGATCCTGCAAGCCGGCGACACTTTCTGCACAAGCGAAGCTGATTTTGACGACTTTGCAAGCCAAGGGGCCTTGCGGTCCAATTCAGGCACCGAAACCTGCAACCGGATTGACCGGCAAACTCGGGTTGCCGTGCTGAACGGGAGAGGGGGCGTGAAGTCAGAGGTCAGGTTGGTGAATGGCGCCATGGCTTACGCGACTGGCTGGACCAATGGGGGCCTTCCGGCCGCCCGCTGATGTCCTCGCGGGCAACCGATAGAACCAAGTCACATCGTAAGCGGCGGTGGCTCCGGCATGGGATC
>CAXSFF010000134.1:0-7061 GCA_964236035.1 uncultured Acetobacteraceae bacterium | reverse complement strand
GCACCATCGCGCTCAACATCCCGCTGGTGTCCTCGGCGATGGACACCGTGACCGAGGGCGCCATGGCGATCGCGATGGCGCAGCTCGGCGGCATCGGCGTCATCCACAAGAACCTCGACCCGGCGGAGCAGGCAGCCCAGGTGCGCCGGGTGAAGAAGTTCGAATCCGGCATGGTGGTCAACCCCCTCACCATCCACCCGGACCAGAGCCTCGCCGACGCCCGCGCGCTGATGGAGATGAACCGCATCAGCGGCGTCCCCGTGGTGGAGCGCCACACGGGGCGCCTGGTCGGCATCCTCACCAACCGCGACGTGCGCTTCGCCACCGACCCCGACGTGAAGGTGTACGAGCTGATGACGCGCGAGGGGCTGATCACCGTCAGCGCCGACGTGCGGCCGGACGAGGCGCGGCGGCTGCTGCACCGCCACCGGCTAGAGAAGCTGCTGGTGGTGGACGACGCTTACCGCTGCGTCGGCCTGATCACGGTGAAGGACATGGACAAGGCGACCGCGCACCCGCTGGCCAACAAGGACGAGCTGGGCCGCCTGCGCGTCGCCGCGGCGATCGGCGTCGGCGAGGACGGCGAGACCCGCGCCCGCGCCCTGATCGACGCCGAGATCGACGTGCTGGTGATCGACACCGCGCACGGCCACTCCGCCGGGGTGATGGCGACGGTGGCGCGGGTGAAGCAGCTGTCCAACGCCGTGCAGGTGGTGGCCGGCAATGTCGCCACCCCCGAGGGAGCGCTGGCGCTCATCAAGGCGGGCGCGGACGCCGTGAAGATCGGCATCGGCCCGGGCAGCATCTGCACGACCCGGGTGGTCGCCGGTGTCGGCGTGCCGCAGTTCTCGGCGGTGATGGAGACGGCGGCGGCGTGCCGCGAGCATGGCGTGCCGGCGATCGCCGACGGCGGCATCCGCACCAGCGGCGACTTGGTCAAGGCGATCGGCGCCGGGGCGGACGCCGTGATGGTCGGCAGCCTGTTCGCCGGCACCGACGAGGCGCCGGGCGAGGTGTTCCTGTACCAAGGGCGCAGCTACAAGTCCTACCGCGGCATGGGCAGCCTGGGCGCCATGGCGCGCGGCTCGGCGGACCGCTATTTCCAGCAGGAGATCAAGGACACGCTGAAGCTGGTGCCGGAGGGGATCGAGGGCCGCGTCGGCTACAAAGGCTCCGTCGCCGCCGTCGTGCACCAGTTGGTCGGCGGCCTGCGCGCCGGCATGGGCTACACGGGCAGCGCCACCGTCGCCGATTTGCAGACCAACACCCGCTTCCGCCGCATCACGGGGGCCGGGCTGCGTGAGAGCCACGTGCACGACGTCGCCATCACCCGGGAAGCTCCCAACTACCGCCAGGAAGCGCCATGAAGGCGGTCGTGTTCGATGCGTACGGCACCTTGCTCGACGTGCATTCCGCCATGGAGCGGTTCGCGCCGCAGTTGGGGCCGGCGTGGCAGGAGATCAGCCAGACCTGGCGCACCAAGCAGATTGAATACACCTGGGTCCGCACCCTGGCCGGCCAGCACCGCGACTTCGCCCGTCTGACGCGGGAGGCATTGGCGTTCGCCGCCGCCAAGCACGGTGTCGACGACTCCGCGTTGCTGGACCAGGTGGAACAGGCCTACCGCGCGTTGGCCGCCTACCCCGACGCCGTCCCGACGCTGACCCGGCTGCGCACCATGGGCCTGCCCTGCGCGATCCTGTCCAACGGCGAGACCGCCATGCTGGGCGAGGGGGTGCGCGCCGCCGGGCTAGACGGTCTGCTCGACGCCGTGCTGAGCATCGACCCCGTCGGCGTGTTCAAGCCGGACCGGCGCGTTTATGCGCTCGCCACCGAGCAGTTCGGCCTGGCGGCCCACGACATCGCGTTCCTGTCCTCCAACGCCTGGGACGCGTTCGGCGCGCACCGGTTCGGCTTCCGCGTGCACTGGGTCAACCGCACTCGGCAGCCCGACGAATACGACCTGTCGGCCACCGTGCCCGTGCTGGACGGCCTGGCGCGGCTGCCCGACCTGCTGGCGTGACCCCGGCCGCCCGGCTCGCCGCCGCCATCGAGCTGCTGGCCGAGGTCGAGGCCGCTCCCCGCCGCCCCGCCGACGCCGTCGCCAACGACTTCTTCCGCGCCCGCCGCTTCATCGGCAGCGGCGACCGCCGGGCCGTGTCCGACCGAGCCTGGCGCGTGCTGCGCACCCGGCGGCGGCTGGCCTGGTGGCTGGACCGCGCCGGCGTCGCGCCGACGCCGCGCCTGCTGGTGGCGGCGTCGCTGCTGCTGGAGGGCTGGACGGCGACGGGGGTGGCGCAGTCCTACTCCGGCGGCCAATACGGCGCGGCCCCTATGCTGCCGCTGGAAACGGCGGCGGTGGCCAAGCTCGAAGGCCATACGATCGAACACCCGGAGATGCCGCAGGCGGTGCGGCTGGAGGTGCCGGACTGGCTGCTGCCGCACCTGGCCGCGCGGTTCGGCGACCAGCTTGACGCCGAGGTCGGCGCCATGGACGAGGCGGCGCCGCTCGACCTGCGCATCAACCTGCTGAAGGGCACCCGCGAGCAGGCGCTGGCCGCGCTCGCCGCCGAGGGTCTGCCGTGCCAATCGACCAAGCTGTCGCCGTGGGGATTGCGCATCGAGGGCCGCCGCGCCGTGACCACGGGGGCGGCGTTCCAGTCGGGGCTGGTGGAAATCCAGGACGAGGGCAGCCAGGTGGTGGCGGCGCTGGTCGGCGCCGGGCCGCAGATGCGGGTGGCGGACTGGTGCGCCGGGGCGGGCGGCAAGACGCTGGCGCTGGCGATGGCGATGGGCAACCACGGCCACATCGTCGCCTGCGACGTGCACGACAAGCGGCTGGAGGGAGCCGTGCGGCGGCTGCGCCGGGCCGGGGCGCACAACGTGGAGCAGCACCTGATCGTGCCCGGCGACAAATGGGCCAAGCGCCGCGCCGGCACCTTCGACCGCGTCTTAGTGGACGCGCCGTGCACGGGAACGGGGACCTGGCGGCGCAATCCGGACGCCCGCAGCCGCTTGCGCCCGATCGACCTCGCGGAACTGCTTCCCAAACAGGCGATGATCCTGGACGATGCCTGCCGGCTCGTGCGCGCCGGCGGGTGGCTGGTGTTCGCCACCTGCTCGCTGCTGCTGGAGGAGAATGAGACGCAGGTGGAGCAGTTCCTGACCCGGCATCCCGAGTTCGCCGTCGTGCCGCTGGCGCGCGCCTGGCCGCTGGCCGCGCCGATGCCGGGCGCCGGCCCCTATCTGTCGCTGACGCCGCGGCTGCATGGCACCGACGGCTTCTTCGCGGCCGTGCTGGAGCGCCTTCCCTGATCGCCGTCCGCCGCGCGCGGCCCTCGGACGCCCCGTTGATCGGCGCGGTGCACGTCGCCGCCTGGCGCAGCACCTACCCGGGCATCCTGCCGGAAAACTATCTCGCCAGGCTGTCGGTGGTGCGGCAGGCCGCGCATTACGACCGCCAGATCCGCGCCGGCGAAGGCGTCTATGTCGCGATCGCATCCGGGCGGGACGTGCCTGGGGCGTCCGGGCCGCGGCTGGTCGGCTACACCACGGTCGGCCGCGCCCGCAGCGTGCTGCCGGGCGGCTCGGCGACGGACGGCGAGATCGAGACGCTGTACGTGCTGGACGACTGGCGCGAGCATGGCGTCGGCCGGCGCCTGATCCGTACGGGGGCCGCGCACCTGGCCGCCGCCGGCTCGCGGGCGGCGTTCCTATGGGTGCTGACCGGCAATCCCAGCCGCTGGTTCTATCAGCGGCTCGGCGGCAAGACGGTGGCCGCCGCCTACACCCAGGTCGCCGGCGTCGCCGTGCCGCAGACCGCGTACGCCTGGGACCCAATCGAGCGGCTGATCGCCGCGTCTCCGGCTCCCTGACGGCTACTGGTTGCCACCGAACGACGCGCCGCTGCTTCCGGTCGAGGCGTTGGACGGGATGCCCGGCGTGGCGCTGAACTTGCCGACGTTGCCCAGCAGCTGCTGCAGGAACGTCGCCTCGCTGCCGGGCGACGGCGTGGTGCGGGAGACGACCTCGACTGGTGCGCCGGCATCCTGGTCCAGCGTCCGCACCGTCTTCAGCGTGCCTTTGGCGTCGAAATCCATCGTCACCACCTGCTGGCCGGTCACGCCCGGCGTGCGCCCGACCCGGGAATGGGTGGTTTCGGTGATGTAGAACCAGGTGTTGTCGTCGAACACCGCCTTGGCGGTCGGCGACCCGAGCAGGCTGGTCACATCGGTGCGGCTGGAGGTGCCCGGCACCAACTCCTTGAGCACCTCCGGGTCGACGCGGTTGCCGCGGACCTGGTACGAGGAGGACACCACCGAGCACCCGGCCAGCAACCCGGCGAGCAGGAGCGGGCGGGCGAGGGCAGCCAGCTTGGACGAGGGCTTGCGGGCGCGGTTGTGACGTGACACCGAGATTGGCTTCCTGCTTGACGCCGGGCCGCGGCACGCTGCTGGATTGACCCGCACGCCCGCGACGCTATGTGCGCTATCGTCGCCTGCCGTCCCACGACCCGGCCCGCGGTGTCAATTCCTCGATCGTGCAAAGGTGGGCCATGGCGCTCTTCGGCCTTCTTCCCGGCGGCCGCCACGAACGGACCGGCTACGAGCTGTACGGCCTGGCCGTGCAGGCGGCGCGCGATCCTTACTACTATGAGCGCCTCGGCGTGCCCGACACGTTGGACGGCCGCTTCGACCTGGTGGGCCTGCACGCCGTGCTGGTGATCCAGCGGCTGCGCGGATTGCCCAAGCCCGGCCCCGCCATCGCGCAGGCGGTGTTCGACGCGATGTTCTCCGACATGGACATCAACCTGCGGGAGATGGGCGTCGGCGACATGGCGCTGTCCAAGCGGATGCGCGCGATGTGGGAGGCGTTCCACGGCCGCGCCACCGCCTATGAGGCGCCGTTGGCGGCGCGCGATGCCGCGGCGTTGGAGGCGGCGATCGTCCGCAACGTGTGGCGCGGCGAGGCGGCGTCCGGCGCTGCCGCGTTGGCGCGGGTGACCCTGGCCCACATGGCGGCGCTGGACGCGATGCCGGCGGCCGACCTGCTGGCCGGCAAGGTGGAGTTCGCCTCGCCCGCCCGCGTGCTGGCGATCGCATGACGGAACTGGCCAAGCCGGTAAAGGTTGACCGCATCCCGGACGACGGCCTGGATATCCTCGTCGAGGCGGACGCGGACGAGTGCGCGGCGGTGGCCGTCCGGCTGCTGTTGCCGGCGGTCGCGCGGCTGCACTGCCGCTGGCGGCTGCACAAGGAGCCCAGGGGCGCGATCAAGGCGGATGGCGTGCTGCAGGCCGAGGTGACGCAGGAGTGCGTCGTCAGCCTGGAGCCGTTCGCCGCCGCGGCCGCCGAGGCGTTCACCGTGCGGTTCGTGATCGCCGGGCGCGAAAGCGAGGCGGGGGACGATCCCGAGGAGCCCGACGAACTGTCCTACGACGGCGTCACGGTCGATCTCGGCGAGGCGACGGTGGAGCAGCTGGCGCTGGCGCTCGACCCGTATCCGCGCAAGCCCGGCGCCGTGCTGGCGGACGACGCGGACGCGCAGCCGGACACCGCCTTCGCCGCCCTGGCGAAGCTGCGCCGGCCGGACTAGGGCGCCGTTCCTGCCGCCGGCGCGGCTTGCGGAGTCAGGTCGCGTCTGTTAGACGGCGCGGCCTACGCGATCGCCATCTTTTGACCACTGCGACGTGCGGCCCGCCAGGCGAGCGGGGCCAGCGTCGCGCAGACCGGAGGGCACTGGCCCATGGCCGTTCCCAAGAAGAAGACCTCGCAGTCCCGCATGGGCATGCGGCGCAGCCACCACGCGCTCACCGTTTCGGCGTTCGCCGAGTGCAAGAATTGCGGCGAGCTGAAGCGCCCGCATCACGTCTGCTCCCATTGCGGCCACTACGATGGCAGGGAAGTCGTCGCGGCGGGCAAGGCGCTCAAGGGCGCCGTCAGGGCCTGATTGTCTGGCTTGGCTGATTGAAGCCTGGACCGCCGGGAGGTATGAGCAGTGCCGCCCGTGATGCACGAACCATGACGCAACCCTTGCAAGCCGTTCCCGCCTTCACCCTGGCGGTCGACCTGATGGGCGGCGACCGCGCCCCGGGCGTCGTGGTGGATGGCCTCGCCATCGCCTGCGAACGCCATCCCAGCGCGCGGTTCCTGCTTTTCGGCGACGAGACGCGGGTGGCGCCCTTGATCGCGCAACGCAAGTTCGGCGTGAACTGCACCCTCCGCCACACCCCTGACGTGATCGCCGGCGACCTCAAGCCGACGGCGGCGTTGCGGATGAAGAACGCCTCCATGCGCCTGGCGATCGATGCCGTGGCCAATGGCGAGGCGGCAGGCGTGGTGTCCGCCGGCAACACTGGCGCGTTGCTGGCGCTGGCCAAGATCGTCATCAAGACGCTGCCCGGCATCGACCGGCCGGCGCTGGCGGCCCTGACTCCCTCCGCCCGCGGCGACATCGTCATGCTCGACCTCGGCGCCAACGTCGCCTGCGACCAGCGCAACCTGGTGGAGTTCGCGGTCATGGGCGACGTGTTCGCCCGCGCCGTGCTGGGCCTGCCGGCGCCGACCATCGGCCTGCTCAACGTCGGCTCCGAGGAGCTAAAGGGCGACGAGCGCGTGCGCCAGGCGGCCGAGGTGCTGCGCGAGAGCCATCTGGCGCCGCAGTTCCACGGCTTCGTCGAGGGCACCGACATCACCGCCGGCACCACCGACGTGATCGTGACCGACGGCTTCACCGGCAACGTCGCGCTGAAGACGGGGGAGGGTGCGCTGAAGCTGGTGTTCACCCTGCTGCGGCAGATGTTCGCCAGCAACCTGGTGTCGCGCCTGGCCTACCTGCTGGTGCGCCCCGGGCTGGAGCGGCTGCGCGAGTGGGTCGATCCGCGGCGCTACAACGGCGCCATCATGCTCGGGCTCAACGGCGTCGTGGTGAAGTCGCATGGCGGCACCGATGCCGAGCAGTTCGCCTACGCGATGGACGTCGCCATCGACATGGTGGCGCATGGCTTCAACGACCGCATCCGCGAGGGGCTGGCGTTGATCGCGAGGCTGCAACCGGCCAGT
>CAXSFF010000133.1:0-7117 GCA_964236035.1 uncultured Acetobacteraceae bacterium | reverse complement strand
GACGTCTCGCGCAGCCGGGCCACGTCCTCCTTCAGCGTCGCGTTGAAGGCGTCGAACTCCTGCCCCAGCGTCATCGGCACCGCGTCCTGGAGCTGGGTGCGCCCGATCTTGAGCACGTCGGCGAACTCGACCGCCTTCGCCTTGAACGCGAAGGCGAGCTCGTCGAGCGCCGCGACCAGCGGCTCGGTGGCCAGGATCACGGCCAGCCGCAGCGCGGTCGGGTAGGCGTCGTTGGTCGACTGCGCCATGTTGACGTCGTCGTTGGGATGCAGGGCGGCATAGTCGCCGCGCGCCCGGCCCATCAATTCCAGCGCGAGATTGGCCACCACCTCGTTCGTGTTCATGTTGGTCGAGGTGCCGGCGCCGCCCTGTACCGCGTCGACCACGAACTGGTCGTGGCAGCGCCCCTCCTCCACGATCAGGGCGCAGGCTCGCTCGATCGCCTCGGCCTTGCCGGCCGGGAGGTGTCCAAGCCGATGGTTCGCCCGCGCCGCGGCCTGCTTGACCATTGCCAGGGCCCGGACGAAATCCGGGAAATGGCCGACCGGCACGCCGGTGATCGGGAAGTTCTCCACCGCCCGCTTGGTGTGCACGCCCCAGTAAGCCTCGACCGGGATCTCGGAGTCGCCGAGCAGGTCGCGCTCCGTCCGTGTCGCGATGCCGGACAGCTCGACGACCTGGGTCCTCGCCAGCTTGAGCAGGCCGGCACCTGGCTGTTCCGGCAGGGTCGTGTCTGTCATCGTAGGCCTCACTTGGCTGAGGCGACGGGCTGGCCGCCAATCACCTGACACCAGAGGCCCTTTGAATGACCGGCAAGGCAAGCAAGGAAGATTGAGGCTCTGCCTCAAACTCCGCCAAAGGCTCGCCTTTGGAGTCCAATACTTAAGTAAATCGGTGTCCAGAGGCCTTGGCCTTTGGCGGGTCTGGGCGTAGCTGCCAAAGGTTCCGACGATCCCCTTGGATCGTTGGAATGGCAGCGGAGGGAGAGCCCAGCCTTGCTTGCTGGCAGGTCAAGACTCAGGTCCGGCAGGCTGCGAACGCCACGCCGGCGATCAGCCCCGCGTCGGCAATCGCACGGGCGGAGCGTCGTAAGGGACATGCAGGTGCGGGTCGAGACGGTTCTGCGACGAGCCGTGCTGCGGCTGCGTGGCGACGAAGTGGGCGTATTCCGCGGATTGGAAGTTGAAGATGCTCTCGTTCGTGGGCGCGTCGCGGCCGCCGTGCTGGTGGATTTCGTAGCGGGCGTACTCCAGCTTGTTCGTCCAATCCGGCTGCATCAGCCCGTCGCTGGCCAGGCTGCTGAAGAACTGCGTCTGCCCCTTCGCGGCGTCGGCCTCCTTCTTGTGCTGCACGGCGAAGGCGACCGCCGCACCCAGAATCGCGACGATCGCGCTGGCTGCGAACGCCACGCTGGCGATCAGCCCCGCGCCGGCGATCGCAAGCCCCCCCATCGAGGCGAACTCGACGGCGCCGTCCGCCGTCAGCAGAAGCCCGCTCTCAATCCCAAGGGCGTCCACCGCCTTCTGCTCCGGGGTCGTCGCGGTCTTGAGGCCCAGGGCGCCAAGCACCACGCCTGCGGCACCGCCGCCGAAGTCGCCGAAGTAGCCGAGGCTCTTGGAGATGGTGACCGCGATCTTGGATGCGCTCGACTCGGGCAGCTTCGCGCCATCCGCCGCCGCCTCCTCGGTGACCAGCGAGTCGAGGCTGGCTTCCGGGTCCGGCGTCGTCGTTCCGGCCGGAGTTGGGGGCGGCGCCACCCGGCCGCCGGGACCCCCGGGCGCGTCGGGCGTGTCGGTCGCCGCGATCTGGGAATTGACCTGCTTGCCGACCCCCTCGTAGATGCCCTGCAATTTCTGCTGCGGCAGGGCGGTCTCGAACGTCCCCGCCGCCTGCGCCGCGGTCATCGCGGCATTGTCGATGAATTTTGCCCGCGTCCCATCCGTGCTCGCGCTGAGATAGATCGCCTTGTTCTGGCTCCAGGTGCCGTCGGCCCGCAGGATCTGGTAGCGGCCGCCACCGGCATCGTCGGCCTTGATGGCGACGTCCTGGCCATCGTACTGGGCGATGATGCAGCGCTGGCCGTCGATGGTCTCCATGGGCAGCCCGGTGCCCGGGTCCGTCTCGCCGGATACCGTTCCCTTGCCCTTGACCGCCATGGCGCCGTCCAGGTCCGCAGGATTGACGTCGGCGGGGTCCGCCGGGTCGAATGTGTAGGAGTTCTGCGGCACGGGATCGGGCTTCGTTGCGTTCGCGTCCGGGGCTCCGTCCGCCCACATCGACTTGAAGCTCGTGGTCATGCCCAGCATGGAGACCATGTCCTTGAGGAACGGGCTGTCGAACAGGTGGTTGGCGAGCTTCACGTAGAGGTTGGAGAAGCTCAGGAAGCCCAGCCAGCTCTGGGCCGCGGCGACCGCCTTGATACCCTCGTCGCTGCTGGAGGTGCCGGCCGACACGCCGGGGGAGGCCGCCACGGTGTTGTAGACCGCGCCGGTGAGGCTGATCGCCCCGCAGATCGACCCCAGCATCCCCGTGGTGTTCAGGGTCTGCAGGCTGGTCAGCAGGCCGGATTTCTCCAGCGGCGACGGATGCTCGCTGTCGATCAGGGCGGACAGCTTGTCGTCCGGAATCTTCCCGTTCGGCCCGCCACTGGAGATCGCCGCCTGCAGATCGCGGAACAGCGCGGCGACCTGGACCTTGCCCTCCGGCGTGGACTGCGGACCGCCGAGCGCGGCGTTGATCGTGTCGTAGATCTCGTTGACCGCGCCGATCACCGTGCGCGGCACGTTGACGTCGGTGCCCAGCTCGGTGCGAACGGCGTTGAAGATGCCCAGCGCGGAAGAGGACAGGGCATCGTCGGAAATTTTCGAGGGGTCGTTGTACTTCTGGTCGATGTCGGCGGTGCTGCCGTTGTTGAGCAGGCTCTGCCCGGCCTTGCTCGCCCTTGCCGGATCGAGCGCGGACAGCGTGGCGATGTCGCTGCTCACCTGGTTCTGCGCGGCATCGCCGAGCCCCTTGTCCTTCGCTGCCTGCAGGAACTGCGCGTAGCCCGGGCTGGTGATCTGGTTGTAGAGGTCGTCCGCCTTGCTGGACGGCACGCCGATGTCGCCCAGCAACCCGCTCACCTGCCCGGTGTAGTCCTGCGACACCGTTGGGTCCTGCAGCAGCGTCGAGATCTGCTTCTGCACCGCCGCGGGATCGATCATCTGCTGCATGTCGGAACCGGTGAGCTGCGTCGGGTTGCCGAAATCCTGCGAAGAGTTGCTGGCGCCGCCGGACGGCGTCTCGGAGTACGGCAGCACCTGGTAGCCGTTCTGCAGCGCGGACTGCGCCTGCATCGCGCGCACGAACTTGGCCTCGTTGCTGTCCGGGGCGACGCGCTTGTTGGTCACGTCGTCGTTGTACTTGTTGTACAGGTTGAGCATCGCCTCGCCCTGCACGGTGCCCTTGCCGTCCTTGGCCTGCTTCTGGAGGATGTTCATGTCGTCCTCGCCCTCGACGCCGTACTGCGCGCGCAGCGCCGCGAGGTCGGAGTCCGAGCCGCCGGTGCCGTGCTGCGCCAGGTCGGCGGCCTTCCCGTATAGGGTGGGGTTGTCGGCCTGCGAGGTGACGTACTTGTCGCCCTTGGCGTCGGTGAACTCGATGACGCCGTTGCCGAGGTTGTCCACGTGCCCGGCGCTGCTGACATCGGGGTCCTCGCCGGCACCGAGGTAGGTGTAGCCCTGGCCCTGCGCGGTGGTGATCGCATCCTTGGTGGCGATCTGCGCCACGACCTGCTTGTAGAGGTCGGAGGTCAGGGCTTGGGAGACGATGAACTTGCCGGCGGCGGTCTGGTACTCGACGGTGCCGTCGCCCGTGCCGACCTGCCACACCGTGATGTCGGCGATCGAGGGCGGGTTCGCGCCGGAGTCCAGCAGCGTGTAGCCGCCGTCCTGCGCCTGCTTCACCGCGGTGTCGCCGCCGGTCATCGCGCCGTAGGCTTCCTTAAGCGACGCGTACAGCTGCGGCGTCTGGCTTTCGAGCGCCAGGTGCTTGCCTCCGGCGTCCTGGTACTCGATCATGCCGGGGCCGAACTGGTCCGGCGGCCCGACCGACAATCCGTTGAACCCCGGGGCCGGGCCGTCCTGCATCGTCACGCCGTAGCCCTGGGCGCCCAGGTCGCTGAGCGTGTTGCGCTGCGCCAGCTCCTGCTGCACCTGCTTGTACAACTCGGGCGTCAGTGTCTTGTCGACGATCACCTTGCCCGCGCCGGTCTCGTATTCGAGGGTGCCGTCGGGGGTGTTGGTGAGGTCGCCGCCCTGCCAGGTCGTGATGTCCGTCAAGGCGGGCGCCTGGGTGTCGCTGTCGGCCAGGCTGTAGCCGTCCGCCTGCGCCTGCGTCACCGCCTCGTTGCCGCCGGCCTCGTCGCCATACGCCTCCTTCAGCGACGCATACAGCTCCGGCGTCCCGCTCTGCAGCACCAGGTGCTTGCCGCCCGAATCCTGGTACTCGATCATGCCCTGGCCAAGCTGATCGGGCGGTCCGACCACCAGGCCGGAGAAGCCCGGCGCCGGGCCGTCCTGGGTGGTGGTGGCGTAGCCATCGCTGTTCGCCGACTTGATCGCGTCGCCCTGCTGCTTCGCGTTGTCGTCGAGCGCCTTGGCCAACGAGTTGAACAGCTCGTCATCGCCACCGGACGAGGAGTCGGGGGGAGCCAGGGTGTCCGCGCCAGTCGGCTGCGTGTCCAAATCATGATCCCCCGGGTATCGAAACGACGATCCGCCGCCACCGACGATGACGGCAACATCTCACCTTGTCGAGGCAACAGATTTCATCAGGGGTCAGCAGCTCGGTTCCACACTGGTCCATGGCTGCCAGGCAGCAGGCAAGGCTGGGCTCTGCCCAGACCCGCCAGGGCGAGCCGCCCTGGACTGGCATAACTTAAGTGTTGGATTCCAAAGGCCTGCCTTTGGCGGAGTTTGAGGCAAAGCCTCAACCTTGCCTGCTTCCTGCCTCGCCTGCGGCGACGCCCGGCAAACCGACCCGCCGCCCATCAGGGCAACCGGTTTCGCCGCGGCAACTAATTTCAGGGCCGAGCCGGCGCCGCGCACTAGATCACGCCCCCCTGCCGCATGCACCGGATCACCGGCGCGAACAGCGCGTCGGGGATCAGCCCTCCGATCTGCACGCGCGCCGACACCGCGGCCGCCGTGTCAGGGTCGGACACGCAGGGCAGGCCGAGGGCCGAGGCCTCGTCCATCAGCGCCGCGACCGCATCCTGGCCCGCGCGCGCCACCAGCGCCGGCACCAGCACCTCGGGCGGCGCGTAGCGCAGCGCCACCGCGACCGCGTCGCCGTGGACCACGAAGGTGGCGTTGCGCACGCCGACGCGGACGTGGCTGCGCATCGCCGCGTGTCGCTCGCGCTTGTGCGCGCTGCGGATCAGCGGGTTGCCCTGGGTGTCCTTGCGCTCGCGTTTCTGCTCGGTGCGGGTCATCCGCTGGTCGCGCCGGAACAGGAAGCGCTGCAGCCCGAGATCCGCAGCACCGAGCACCAGGAACATCAGCCCGGCCGCCACCACCAGCGGCCCGAACACCGCGCGCGCCAGCCCGGGCACGCACTGCAGGCCGCAGGCCGGCAGCTCCGCGAGCGGGCCCAGCGCGGAGCGCAGCAGGATCGCCGCGGTGGCGGCAAGGACCGCGAACTTGAGGACGGTCTTGCCGGCCTCGACGACGTTGCGCAACGCGAACAGGCGGCCAAAGCCCGCCGTCGGGCTGATGCGCTCCATCTTCGGCGCGAGCGGATCGGTCGAGAACACCAGCCCGCCATGGCCCACGACCGCGCTCGCGCACACCACGGCGACCAGCAGCGCCAGCAGCGGCAGGACGAACAGGGCGCCCGCCCTGGCGGCATGGTCCAGCAGCGCGGGATAGGCCTCGTCCCACCGCCGCCCGGCCAGCCGCCCCACGTCGTCGAGCACGCGCTCCATGTCGGCGAGCAGCGCGCCGCCGCGCAGCGCGAGGTAGGCCAGCACGGTGGTCGAGCCGGCCGCGGTCACGAGCTCCTTGCAGCCTGCGACCTGGCCCTTGCGGCGGGCGTCCTGGAGCTTCTTGCGCGACGGCGGGAGGGTCTTCTCCTCGCTGGTCTTGCCGCTCACGGCGCGCCCTCCGGCAGCGCGCCCGACAGGATGTCGAGCCCGAGCCGCAACTGCGCCATGTCCTGGCGGACGTAGAACATCAGGAACGCGGCGTACAGCGGCAGGAACAGGTAGAACGCCAGGTTGCGCACCGCGAGCGCCTGGTTGTCGATGCGCAGGTTGGGCGCCACCCGCCCGATCAGGATCAGGCTGACGTCGGCGAGCAGCATCGCCAGGATCACCGGCGCCACCAGCCGCAGCGCCTGGCGCAGCATCTGGTCGAGCAGCCCGAGCAGCAGGTCGGGGGTCGCCTGCGTCATCGACGGCAGCGCTGCGAGCGGCGGCCAGATGCGCCAGCTCCGGTAGAGCAGGTCCGCCAGCACCTCCAGCCCGCCCGAGCTCGCGAACAGCGCCACGCCCAGGACCAGCAGGAAGGTGCCGCTGATCGACAGGTCGCCGAAGCCGGACGGGTCGTCGAGGCGGCCCTGGGTGGCGCCGCGCTGCAGGTCGAGCAGGTCGCCGCCGATCTCGAGCGCCCAGAACGGCACGCCGAGCAGCAGCCCGAGCGCGGTCCCCAGCGCCGCCTCCTTCAGGGACAGCAGGAGCAGCATGATCGCCGACGCACCGGAGTCCGCGATCGCATGGTTCAGCGCGGGAAGCACCGGCAGGCACAGCGCGGCCGCGATCGCGCCGCGCACCGGCCCCGCGATGCCGACCCGGCTGAACACCGGCAGCAGCGAGATCAGCGCCAGCGGCCGCGCGAGCGCCATCGCGAAGGCCAGCAGCCACTGCATCACGCCCGGCAGAAGGTCGAGCAGCATCCGCGCGGACGGCGCGTCGGGAAGGCCCGGGGCAGGGCTCAAGGCGCGGCGCCGGGGACGCGGGGCGCACTCATGCCAGCGGCCCTTCGGAGTGGCAGGCAAGGTTGAGGCCCCGCTTTCAAGCACTGGGCCTCAAACTCCGCCAAAGGCTAGCCTTTGGAATCCACTTGTCTAAGTAAGGCCG
>CAXSFF010000132.1:0-7120 GCA_964236035.1 uncultured Acetobacteraceae bacterium | reverse complement strand
GACGGGCGTCAAGCTGACAGGTCAGTGTTCGATGCCGTTGCTACCAGGCGCCCGGATATCGCAATCCGTGGCAGGAGCGCCCGCTTGCAGCAGTAGCCCGTAAAGCTGGGCGATGGCTTCCCCCTGGCGCGCCGCCTGGTCGTAATATCCCGCCGCCCGGCATTGATCGCCCGGCACGCCATGACCCCACTGGAACGCCATGCCGAGGCGGATTTGCCCGGCCGCGGACCCGGCGGCGGCAGCGGCCTTGTACAACGTCATGGCACGCGCCGGGTCGGCAGCCACCCCGGCGCCGTTTTCCAGCAGGATGCCGAGGTCGACCATGCCGGCGGCCACGCCATGCGACGCCGAGCGGCCATACCATTGCGACGCCGCGCCATAATCCTGCGGCAGGCCCGTGCCCCATTCGTAGGCGCCGCCGATGAACAGCTCGTCGCCCGGATGCCCGGCCAATGCCCCGGCGGCGGCGTCCCTGACCAAGGCGCCGGCGCGGGCGCTGTCACGCGTCAGGCGGACATCCTGCGGGTCGGGCCCTGCCGCGGCCATCACCAGCAGCGCGGCGACGACGGATGCGCAGATAAAGGAGGATCTCACCATGCCGGACAGTCTGCCCGACCAGTGTTAACAGCATCTTACCGTGCCGTCTGCGCCTGCGGTTTGCCGCCGCCGTCCGTCGCAGCGCCGGCGGACAGCCGTTGCCGCTTGAAGGGAAGCCGTCTATGGCACGCCCCACGGTCTGAGATGACCTCTGTTTGGAGCATGAACACCCGATGGCTGCCAAAGCGATGCGGCTGCGACGGCTGACCCGGGGCCTGCTGCGCACGGGGGTCGCGTTCAGCGTCGCCGGCTGCTCCACGCTGTCCTCGCTCCAGCAGACCTTCTTCGGCGGCAGCGACGCCGCCCGTCCGGCCGCCCGCATCGAAGGCTTTATCGGCGGCGTGGTCGCGGACGAGCCTACGGCGGCACTGGCCGGGCGCGAGGTGCTGGCGCTGGGCGGCACGGCGGCGGACGCGGCGGTCGTGGTCGGCTTCACGCTCGCGGTCACCTACCCATCGCGCGCCAGCCTTGGCTCCGGCGGCGCCTGCCTTGCCTACAGCCCGGCCAAGACGGGCGCCGGCGGCGGCGTCCCCGAGGCCATCATGTTCACCCCCGTGGCGGCGACGGGGGCGGTGCCCCGCAGCGACCGGCCAGCGGCCATCCCGATGCTGCCGCGCGGCCTGTTCGCGCTGCACGCCCGCTATGGCCGCCGCTCGTTCGAGACGCTGCTTGCCTCCGCCGAACAGCTCGCCCGCTTCGGCACCCCCGCCTCCCGCGCCTTCGTGCAGGACCTCGCCTTGGTCTCGGCGCCGCTGCTGGCGGACCCGAACGCGCGGGCGGTGTTCGCACCCGGCGGCAAGCTGCTGACGGAAGGCGCCACCATGGTGCAGGGCGACCTCGGCAGCACCTTGTCGCAGCTGCGCGTGGCCGGGGTGGGCGATTTCTACCAGGGCGCCCTGGCGCAGCGCTTCGTGCAGGGGGCCAACCAGGCCGGCGGCGGCCTGCTAGCCGGCGACATGCGCAACGCCCTGCCGAAAACGCTGCCGCCGATCGTGGTGCCGGCCGGGCGCGACAGCGTCGCCTTCCTGCCGCCGCCGGCCGATGGCGGGCTCGCCGCCGCCGCCGCGTTCCAGGCCCTGCAGGCCAATCCGGCGGCCACGTCAGCGGCATCCGACCGGGCGGCCGCCACGGCGGCGCGGTTCCGCCAGGGCAGCGCCACGGCGGCGGCGCTGCTGGCCAACCCACCCGCGGGCGGCACGCTGCCGCTGCTGCCTGCCTCCACCAGCTTCGCCACGCTGGATCGCGACGGCAATGCCGTGGTCTGCGTGGTGACGATGGACAACCTGTTCGGCACCGGCCGCGTCGCGCCCGGAACCGGCGTGGTGCTCGCCGCCTCGCCCGCCAGCACGGCGCTGCCGCTGCTGTCCGCCGCCGTGGCGTGGAACGTCAACCTGGAGGCGTTCCGAGCGGAAGTGGGCAGCTCGGGGCAGAACCAGGCGGCGCTGGCCGCCGCCATGGCGCTCACCAACGCGCTGGGCAGCGGAGAGGCGGCGTTGCCGGTGCCGGACCCTGGCCGCGCCAACGTCATCGCCTGCGCGCGTTACCTGCCGGGTGCGGAGGGCCGGTGCCGCTGGACGGCCGACAGCCGCGGCAGCGGGCTTGCGGTCGGCAGCAACTAATGCTGAAGACGGGCCGCAGCGCCGCAGCGCCGCCGTTCCGGGTGATGGACGTGATCGCCGCCGCCAACGCGCGGCAGGCGGCGCTGGCGCCGGGTGAGCCGCGCATCATCCGCATGGAAGTTGGCCAGCCCGGCACCGGCGCCCCGGCGGGGGCGGTCGCGGCGGCCCAGCGCGCGCTCGGGTCCGGGCTTGCGTTGGGCTACACGGAGGCGCTGGGCCGGCCGTCGCTGCGGGCACACATCGCGGAGCACTCCCGGGCCTGGTACGGCCACCCCCTCGACCCGGCGCGGATCGCCATCACCATGGGGGCGTCGGCTGCGTTCCCGCTGGCGTTCCTGGCAGCGTTCGACCCGGGCGACCGGGTGGCGATGGCGTCGCCGTACTACCCGCCGTACCGCAACATCGCCGCCGCCCTCGGCCTGGTCCCCGTGGTGATCGAGACGGCGGTCGAGACGCGATACCAGCCGACCGTCGCCATGCTCGAGCGGCTCGACCCGGCGCCGGACGGCCTGATCGTCGCCTCGCCCTGTAATCCCGCCGGCACCATGCTGCACCCGGACGAGCTTGCCGCCATCGCCGCCTGGTGCCACGCCAACGGGGTGCGGCTGATCAGCGACGAGATCTACCACGGGCTGCAACATGGCCAGCCGATCGCGACGGCGGCGGCCCTGAGCCAGAGCGCCGTCGTGATCAGCAGCTTCTCCAAGTATTTCAGCATGACGGGCTGGCGCATCGGCTGGATGGTGCTGCCGGAGGACCTGGTGCGCCCCGTGGAGTGCCTGGCGCAGAACCTGTTCATCTCCGCGCCGCACATCGCCCAGATCGCCGCCGAGGCCGCGTTCGACTGCCATGACGAGCTTCAGGCCAACGTCGAGCGCTACCGCCGGTCGCGCGCGCTGCTGCTGGCGGAGCTGCCCGGCGCCGGGTTCGACCGGCTGTCCCCGGCGGAGGGCGCGTTCTACCTGTATGCCGACATCGGCGCGCGCACGGACGACAGCCTGGCGTTCTGCGCCCGCATGCTGGCGGAGATCGGCGTGGCGGCGACCTCCGGCGTCGATTTCGATGCGGCGCGCGGCCACCGCACGCTGCGCTTCAGCTATTGCGGCCCCGAGGCGGACATGGCGGAGGCCGTAGCGCGGCTGGCCAGGTTCCGCCTCTAGAAGTCTTGCCAGCCATCCGTTTCGGCCAGGGCAGGCGAGCGTCCGCCGCCGCGCGCCACGGCCTTGGGCGCCATCGGCCTGCTGGGGCGGACCGGGCGCACGTCCGCCTGGACGGCAGCGGGGCGGGTTCCGACCTGGAAATAGCCGGTCAGCCGGCTCAGCTCGGCGGTCTCCTGCACCAGGGCATGGCTGGCGGCCGTGCTCTGCTCCACCATGGCGGCGTTCTGCTGGGTGACCTGGTCCATCTGGTTCACGGCGGCATTCACCTCGCGCAGCCCCGTCGCCTGCTCCTTGGCCGAGGCAGCAATCTCGGTGACGGCGGCATGCACCGCCGCCACGTGCCCGGCGATGCGCTGCAGCGATTGTCCCGTCTCGTCCACCAGCTTCACGCCGCGGCCCACCTGCTTGGACGAGGTGGCGATCAGCTGCTTGATCTCCTTGGCGGCCTGCGCGGAGCGTTGCGCCAGCGCCCGCACCTCCGAGGCGACCACGGCGAAACCGCGCCCGGCGTCCCCGGCGCGCGCGGCCTCCACGCCCGCGTTGAGCGCCAGCAGGTTGGTCTGGAAGGCGATCTCGTCGATCACGCCGATGATCTGGCCGACCTGCTGCGACGAGGCCTCGATCTCGCCCATCGCCAGCACGGCGTCGCGCACCACGGCGCTGGAATGCTCGGCGTCCTGCTTGGCGGAGGACACCGCCGCCTGCACGTGGTTGGCGCCCTCGGCGGTCTTGCGGACGGTGGCGGTGATCTGGTCCAGCGCCGCGGCGGTCTGCTCCAGGCTGGCGGCCTGCTGCTCGGTGCGCCGCGAAAGGTCGTCGGCGGCCTGGCTGATCTCGCCAGCGCCGTTCGTCATGCCCTCGATCGCGCCCGCGATGGTGGTCATCGTCTCCCGCAGGCGGTTGGCGGCCACGTTGAAGTTGTCCTTGAGCTGTTGCGCCAGGGGAGCGACCTCTACGGTGATCTGATGGGTGAGGTTGCCGTCGGCCAGCGCGCCCAGCCCTTGGCCCAATGCCTTGATGGCGATCTGTCCCCACACCGCCGCCCGTTGCTGCTCCGCCTCGGTGCGGGAGCGCTCGGCATCGGCAGCTGCCTGGGCAACGGCGACCTCGGCCTGCAACGCCACCACCTTGCGGCCATTGTCCTTGAACACCTGCAACGCCTGCGCCAGGGCGCCGACCTCGTCCCTGCGGCCGGCAAAGCTGACTTCGAGGTCGAGATCGCCGGCCGCCAGCCGCTGCATCGAGCCGGTGACCGCGGACAGCGGCCGGACGATGAAGACCGTCACCACCACGGCAAGCAAGCCGATCGCCAGAGCAAGCCCGGTGCCGGCAAGGACGTACAGGCGGAGCAGCACGGTGTCATTCAGGGCGCCAAGGGCAGCCTGCCGCTCCTGCATTTGCATCACCGTGGCTTCTTCGCCCTCCTCCGCAGAAGCCGCGATCTTGCGCCTTACATCGATGACCTCCCCAAACGAGATTTGCCGGGCGGCGTAGGTTTCATCTCTCAAGCTCGACGCGATGCTTCTGTCCGCAGCCTGCTTGTAATCCAGGAGCAGGCTCCTGAAGCCCTGGGCAGACGCGCGCTGCTCGGACGGCGTCAGCGGGATGATCTGGTCGGTGGCGTCGAGCGCCTTCGCGAACCTGGCCGTGAAGCGGATGCCGGAGGTTTTCCGGGCCGCCGCGTCCGTGCTGCCGACGATTATCTTTTCCTGGATCGCCGCATCGTTGAGGTCGGCCATGATGGCGACGAACAGGACCCGCCGCCGGACCGTCTGATCCAGCATGGCGGCGGTGTCCCTGCGCAGCTGGACGATGCCGCTTTGCGCCGACCACAGGATGCCGCCGATCGTGACGACCAGGAACGCGACGGGGATCAGCAGCTTGTAGACAAGCTTGAGGTCCATGAACCAACGAAACATCTTGCCTCTCTGAAGAACCACGCCCGCGACCTATGGGCGAAGCACCGCAAAGGGGCTCCGCGCCGATGGTCTTGGCCGTTATCCGGCAAACATGTTTCGAATTGCTTACCTCGCGAGGCAGCCGCCACCAGCGCTGGAGCCATCTTGGGGGCGCAAGCAGAGTTCGACTACAGCGAACAATTTGCTTGCCAGCCGGTCCCTCCAAGCAAGGGTCTGGCGCACAGCTACAACGAGTTGCTGCTGTCGCGCATCGCGCTCGGCGCTGGCGAGGCGGCGTTGTATCCCTTCACCGTCGCCCTCGTCGCGAACTGGTTCCCGCTCCGGAGGCGTGGCCGCGCCACCTCGTTCTGGTGGATCGGCACCATGATCGGGCCGATGCTGGTCGGTCTCCTCGTCACCAGCCTCATCGTGGCCGTGGGGTGGCGCTGGCAGTTCCACGCCATGGGCGTCATCGCGCTCGTGCCGCTGCCAATGGTGTGGTTCCTCGTCCGCGACTCCGCCGCCCAGCATCCCGGCGTCAATGCCGCCAAGGCCGGCCTCGTCGCGAACGGCTCGATCGAGCATGGCCAGGGTGCCCCGGGACGCGCCGCCCGCAGGGGCGGCAGCGTCTGGAGGAACTACCGTTTCTGGCTCACCACCGTCGCGATCGCCGCCAACGCGATCTTCCTCTGGGGCTGGTCGTTTTGGCTGCCGACCTATCTGCGCACCGTGCGCGGCTTTTCGTTCAGCGTCGCGGCGTGGCATTACCAATGCAGCAACCGGAAGCCGCACCCGTCCTGCAAGATGCCTGATGGCTGATCAGGACGGCTATTCCTTCTCGGGAACCGCCACCGCTGGCGCGGCGACCGGAGCGGCGACCGTCGTGGCCGCGGGTGCGTCGGCCGGGCGCGGGCGGTTCATCATGGCGCCCGTCATCGGGATGAAGAACACGCCGACATCGCGCTTGGAGTGCACCTTGCCCTCCTCGTCCTTGGTGTAGACGTACAGCACCTGGCCGCGCTTGAACGGCTGGCCGATCGGGATGATCATGCGGCCGCCGGGCTTCAGCTGCTTGAACAGGTCGGGCGGGGCATACTGCGCGGCGCAGGTCACGATGATGATGTCGAAGCCGCCCTTCACCTCGGGCCAGCCGAAGTAGCCGTCGCCGACCCGGCTCTCGATGTTGTCGTAACCGAGCGGCGCGAAAATCTTGCCGACCGCGCGCCCCAGCGGCTCGATGATCTCGATCGAGTAGGATTTCTTGACGATCCGCGACAGCAGCGACGACTGGAAGCCGCTCCCCGTGCCGATCTCCAGCGTCACGTCATTCGCGGTCGGCTTGCAGGTCTGCGTCATGTAGGCCTGGCCGAGGTAGTCCGACAGCGCCGAGCCGTAGCCGAGGGCCCAGGGCTTGGCGTCCGACTCGTAGGATTCGCCGGGTTCGGCGCGGTGGTCGGCATAGTTGTAGTGGTAGTACTCGCGCGGCACGGTCTCGAACGCGCGGACGATCGCCGGGTCGGCGTTGCCGAAGCGCTCCTTCAGGTAGCCATCGATCTTCTTGATGACGGCGGGCTTGCGGCCCTGGATCGCCTGGAACTGCGCGTCCGTCAGGCTGACGGGGCGGCCGGATTTGCGCATCGCGTCCTCGAACGCCTCGCGGGTCCAGCCGGCGGCGGCGGCGGCACGCGCCCCGGTGATGGCGAACGGCGTGGCGGCGGCGGCGGCGAGCAGGCTGCGGCGGGTCAGGTCGGGGAAGGCTGCCACTGGGGAATCTTTCGAATGGAGGGATAGGCTGCGATGCAGACGACATAGAGCATCGCGGCGGCGAGCAAAACCCAGTGCAGCC
>CAXSFF010000131.1:0-7130 GCA_964236035.1 uncultured Acetobacteraceae bacterium | reverse complement strand
TCTACACGGTCAACACGGTGGTCGCCGACCCGAACGTCGCCGCGCCCGGCAACTTCGCCTACCTGGCCGGCGCCGAGCGGATCGACGACTTCCACGTCCGGCTGAAGCTGAAGCAGGTGTTCCCGGCGGCGCTCGAATACCTGGCGATCACGCTGCCGATCTGGCCCAAGGCCTACCGCGAGCGCGTCGGCGCCGAGGCCTACGGCCACGCCCCCGTCGGCACAGGGCCGTACCGCATCGCCCGCATCGACGGCGTCGACGAGATCGATCTCGAACGCAATGACGCCTACTTCGACGGTCCCAAGGGCCGCGCGCAGATCGCTCATGTGGTGATCCATGAGGTGGCCAACGCGACCACGGAGGTGACCGAGCTGCTGAGCGGGCGCGCCGACTGGATTTGGAGCTTCAATCCCGACCAGTTCGACATCTTCAACCGCATGCCCGCCCTGGTCGCGATCCGGGCGGAGAGCATGCGGATCGGCTACCTGGCGATGGACGCCGCCGGGCGCACCACCGCGGACGGGGCCGACAACCCGCTGGCCAAACAGAAGGTGCGCCAGGCCATCGCCACCGCAATCGACCGCGTGGCGCTGGCGCGTCTGCTCGGGCCGGGCGGATCGCGGGTGCTCGACGGCGCCTGCTTCCCCACCCAGTTCGGCTGCGACCAGGCGGCGTCGGCGCACTATGACTACGACCCTGCGCGGGCGCGGCGGCTGCTGGCGGAGTCTGGCTACCCGAACGGCTTCGACACCACCCTGGTCGCCTATGTGCTGCCGCAGTACAGCGTGGCGATCCAGGAGTACCTGAAGGCCGTCGGCATCAACGCCTATCTCGACCAGGTGCCGACGCAAGCCGCCGTGAAGCTGTCGGAGGCCGGCAAGACGCCGCTCTACGCCGGGACCTGGGGCAGCTTCTCGATCAACGACGTGTCGGCGATATTGCCGTACTTCTTCGGCGGCGGCGTCAACGACTATGCGCGCGACCCGGCAACCACGGCGCTGGTCGAGGACGGCGGCGCCACCATCGATCCGGACGAGCGCCGCCGGGCCTACAGCGCAGCGCTGCGGCGGATTTCCGAGCAGATGTTCTGGCTGCCGCTCAACACCTACAGCACGACCTACGCGTTCTCGCGGCAGCTGGCATTCAAGCCGACGGCGGACGAGTTACCGAGGTTCTTCATGGCAAGCTGGCGGTGAGTGGAGCGGGTGAGGGGAATCGAACCCCTGTATGCAGCTTGGGAAGCTGCCGTTCTACCATTGAACTACACCCGCGTCGGGAGGGATTATAGGAAACAGGCGTTGACCGCGCAACCGGGGCAGCGATACCTTGGACGCCCCTCGTGATTTGTCCGGCCGGATTGCGGCGAGGCTAAACAAACGCGCTAAAAGGCCAGCGGCACGCCGACCGCAAGGCCGGGCGCCGCCGGTCCCTGCTGGCCGGCCTTACCTGCCGCTGAGAGGTTCGCCGCCATGACCCCGCCCTTCCGCCCCGCCACCCGCCTGATCCACGCCGGCGCCGCCCGCACCGAGCACGGCGAGACGGCGGAGGCGCTGTTCCTGACTTCCGGTTTCGTCTACGACAGCGCCGAGCAGGCCGAGGCCACCTTCAACGGCACCGCCCAGCATTACCAGTATTCCCGCTTCGGCAACCCCACCGTGTCGATGCTGGAGGAGCGCCTCGCCGCCATCGAGGGCGCCGAGGCCTGCCGCGCCACCGCCACGGGCATGGCCGCCGTGCACGCCGCGATGCTGTGCCACCTGAAGGCCGGCGACCGCGTGGTGGCGTCGCGCGCGCTGTTCGGCTCCTGCCATTGGATCGTGTCGACGCTGCTGCCGCGCTACGGCATCGCCAGCGAGTTCGTCGACGGCGGCGACCTCGACCAGTGGCGCGCGGCGCTGGCCACGCCGGCGCAGATGGTGCTGGTGGAAAGCCCGTCCAACCCGATGCTCGACGTGCTGGACCTGCGCGCCGTGTGCGACTTGGCGCATGCCGCCGGTGCGCTGGTGGTGGTCGACAACGTGTTCGCGACGCCGCTGCTGCAGCAGCCGCTGCGCTTCGGCGCCGACGTCGTGGTGTATTCCTGCACCAAGCACATCGACGGCCAGGGCCGCGTGCTCGGCGGCGCCGTGCTGGGGCGCAAGGCTTGGGTCGAGGACACGCTGCAGCCGTTCATCCGCAACACGGGGCCGAGCCTGTCGCCGTTCAACGCCTGGCTGCTGCTGAAGGGCATGGAGACGCTGGCGCTGCGGGTCGAGGCGGGATGCCAGCGCGCCGCCGCCCTCGCCGACTTCCTGGCGACCCGGCCGGAGGTGTCGCGCGTGTGGTACCCGGCCCGCGCCGACCATCCGCAGCACGCGCTGGCGATGGCGCAGATGTCGGCGGGCGGCACTGTGGTGACGTTCGAGCTGGCGGGCGGCAAGGAGGCGGCGTTCCGCATGATGAACGCGTTCCGGCTGATCCTGGTCAGCAACAACCTGGGCGACAGCAAATCGCTGATCACCCACCCGGCGACCACCACCCACATGCGCATCGGCGCCGAGGAGCGCGCGCGGCTGGGCATGAGCGACGGCGTGGTGCGGCTGTCGGTCGGGCTGGAGGACGTGCTGGATTTGCGCGAGGACCTCGCCGCCGGGTTGGACGCGGCGGCCATGCCGGGTATGGCGCGCCCGCCTTCCGAGCGTTGGGCGGCGGAATGATGGCGGACGACTACACCGCCATCACCCGCGCCATCCGCGTCACGGTGCAGCCGTTCTACCTGGAGGACCAGTCGGAGCCGGACGAGGGCCGCTACGTCTGGGCCTACCGGGTGAAGATCGAGAACACGGGGCGGGAGACCGTGCAGCTGATGCGGCGCACCTGGAACATCACCGACGCCCGCGGCCACACGATCGAGGTGCAGGGGGCCGGCGTGGTCGGCGAGCAGCCGCTGCTGGAGCCGGGCGAGAGCTTCGAGTACACCTCGGGCACCCCGCTCGATACGCCGTCGGGCTTCATGACGGGCGCGTACCACATGGTCGCTGCCACCTCGGGCGAGGCGTTCGACGTGGCGATCCCGGCCTTCAGCCTCGACAGCCCGCACCAGGGCGGCCAGTTGCACTGACACTTTTCCCCTCCCCTTGCGGGAGGGGCTAGGGGAGGGGTGCTGCGCGCCGGGTGGCTGATGTGGCCAACCCCTCCTCCCGCAAGGGGAGGAGGAGAAGTTCAGGAAGTGGCGCTGGTTTTCTTGCGCCGTGGCTTATCTATCCAGCATGGATGATCTCAAGGGCTTCCCCGCACGCGCCTTCACCAAGGCGGACCCGTCGCCGGACCCGCTGTTCTACCGGCAGCCGCGCCTGGTGGCGCATATCGACGACGGCGCCATCGCCGCGGTGACACAGCTGTATCGCGAGACGCTGCCGCCAGATGGCGCGATCCTGGACCTGATGAGCAGCTGGATCAGCCATCTGCCGCCGGAGATGGAGTTCAGCCGCGTCATCGGCCACGGCATGAATGCCACCGAGCTGGCCGCCAACCCGCGGCTCGACGACTGGTTCGTGCAGGACCTCAATGCCGACCCCGTGCTGAAGCTGCCGGATGACAGCCTGGACGCCGCCTGCGTGTGCGTGTCGGTGCAGTACCTGCAGCAGCCGGTGGCGGTGTTCCGCGAGGTGGCGCGGGTGCTGCGGGCGGGTGCGCCGCTGGTGGTGACGTTCTCCAACCGCTGCTTCCCGACCAAGGCGGTGGCGATCTGGCAGGCGCTGGATGGCGCCGGGCAGCAGGAGATGGTGTCGGTGTACCTGGCTCGCGCCGGGTTCGACCCCGTCGAGACCGGCGAGGTGGTGCCGTCGCGCGGCGACCCGCTGTACGCCGTGATCGGCCGCAAGCCGGGCTAGGCGGCGGCGTTCACTCCGCTGCGTGGGCCGCGCCGGCCGGGCGGCGGGCGCCAAGCACCAGCACGAGCAGGCATCCCGCGCCGGACAGCGCCGCCAGCGGCAGCAGGCCGAGCGGGTAGCTGCCCGTTGCGTCCTTGATGACGCCGAGCAGCGTGGTGCCGACCAGGCCGCCGATGTTGCCGACGGCGTTGACCTGCGCGATCCCCGCCGCCGCCGTCCCGGCCTGCAGCCACTCGGTCGTCAAGGCCCAGAACGGTCCCTTGACGATGTAGGTGGCGGTGACGGCGACGCAGAGGATCACCATCGTCGAGCCCAGGGAGCTGGTCAGGGTGGCGGCCAGCAGGCTGCCCGCCAGCAGTCCCAGCGGCAGGCCGGTGTGCCAAACCCGCTCCCGCCGGGCGTCCGAGCTGCGGCCCCACAGGACCATCAGCACGGAGGCGATCCCGAACGGGACCATGTTCAGCAGGCCGGTCTGCATGTTGGTCATGCCGAACGACTTGATGATCTGCGGCTGCCACAGCGACAGGCACTGGCTGGCCCCCGACGCCCCGGCATAGATGAGCGACGCCGCCAGCACGTACCGGTTGGACATCACCTGCCACAGCGAGGGATGCGGCGCGGCATCCCGGCCCGGCTCCGCGCGCTCCGCCGCCAGGCGCCGGGTCAGCCAGGTGCGCTGCTCCTCGGTCAGCCAGCGCGCGCGCTCCGGCCCGTTCGGCAGCACGGCGAGCGCCAGCACCCCGAGCAGCACGGCCGGCGCCGCCTCCAGCACGAACATCCACTGCCAGCCGCGGAAGCCCAGCAGCCCGTCGGTTTGCAGCAGGGCGGCGGAGATCGGCGAGCCGACGAAGCTCGAGACGGGGATGGCGACCATGAACACGGCTATCACCCGGCCGCGGTACTCGCGCGGGAACCAGTAGGTCAGGTACAGGATCACCCCTGGGAAGAAGCCCGCCTCCGCCGCGCCCAGCAGCAGGCGGACGGCGTAGAAGGAGTTCGGCCCCGTGACCAGCGCCATGCAGCCGGCCGCCAGCCCCCAGGTGACCAGGATGCGCGCGATCCACAGGCGTGCGCCGACCTTCTGCATGGCCAGGTTGCTGGGGATCTCGAACAGCACGTAGGTGACGTAGAACAGGCCGCCGCCGAGGCCGAACGCCGCGGCGGACAGGCCGATGTCCTGGTTCATCTGCAGCGCGGCGAACCCAGCGTTGACGCGGTCGACGAAGGCGATGAAGTAGCCCAGCATCAGGAACGGCACGATGCGCAGCGAAACCCGCCGCATCGTGCTGCTCTCAAGGGTCGGGGGTGCGGCGCTCATCCCGGCTCCCTACCAGGAGTCGTTGCAGCAAGCGAGCCTTCAACCCATCCGGCCCGCCGCCGACCCGGCGAAGTCGTGCGGCCCGACATGCACCAGCACGCCTTGCGGATCGAGCCAGATGCGCCCGCCCAGCGCCCGCCAGCGCTGGCAGAACGTGTAGTCCTCGCTGAGGTAATGCCCCGTCTCGCGGTCGATGACGCAGTCGAACAGGGCGAACAGGTGCGCGCTGGCGGGCGCGTCCGCCGCCGTGTGGACCGCCGTGTAGCGGGTGTCCGGATACGCCTCGATCATCCGCAGCAGCACCCGGCGGCGGATCAGCATGAACCCCGTTCCGGCGTAACTCCCCGTCAGGAACCCGTCCCGCCGCTCCAGCGCCGCGCCCTCGCACGGGGCGCCGACATAGCGGACGGCGGCGGTGTCCAGCGCCTCCCCGGCCAGCGCGCGGTCGAGCGCCGCCTGGTCCCAGGTGAAGGTCTTGAGCGGGTACATGCCAGCGACGATGTCCTCGTCGAACGCCAGCATGCGCTCCACCTGGCGCGGGTCGAAGCCGATGTCGGCGTCGACGAACAGCAGGTGGGTGGCGGTCTCGTTGTCGAGGAACTTCGCCACCAGGGCGTTGCGGCCGCGGGTGATCAGCGACTCGTAGCTGAGCGTCTCCAGCGAGACCTGGATGCCGTGCTGCAGCCCGTATAGGACCAGCGCCAGCGTGGCATGCATGTAGCGCAAGGTGACGACGCCGCCGTAGCAGGGCGTGGCGACGAACACATGAGGCTTAGCTGGGCTTGATCCCGCCATTGTCGCACGTTCCCGGTCGGCGCCAGCTTGAGGGGCCTGATCATTCTATATACGAGTATGCGATGGCCGATGTGCAGAAACCGATGACACCGAAACCGATGACGCCGCCTGGGGCCTGATGGCCAGCGTGATGCCCGGCATGGACGCGGCAGCCGCCGTCGACGGCGTCGCCCACGTGATCCAGGTGGCGCTGACGCCCGTGTTCCTGCTGTCCGGCATCGGCACCCTGCTCAACATGTTCAACACCCGGCAGGCGCGGATATCGGACCACGCCGAGCACACCACCGAGCTGCTGAAGGCAACGCCGGACGCCAACTCGCGGCTGCCGGCGCATCTCAAGCGGCTGCGGGCCAGGCGGCTGGCGATGGATGCGGCGGTGATGCTGGCTGCCGTCGGCGCCGCGGCGACATGCGGCGCCGCCTTCGCCCTGTTCCTGGGCGGACTGAGCGATTCTGCCGGGGCCTCCTGGCTGTTCGTGCTGTTCGGCACGGCGCTGGCCTGCACCGTCGCCTCGCTCACCGCCTTCCTGCTCGACACCCTGCTGGCCTGGCACGGGCTGCGCATCGAGGGGCCGATGCCGCACCCGCCGGGTGCCACCCGTGGCTAAGACCCCGCTGGCCAAGGCCGGGCATGCGGCGCCGATGCGGGTCAAGCGGCTGAAGCGGATGGCGGCCGGCACCCAGTACGGCGCGCTGCCGTTCCAGGTGTCGGACGACGGCGCCGTCAGCATCCTGCTGGTGACCTCGCGTGAGACCCGGCGCTGGGTGATCCCCAAGGGTTGGCCGATGTCCAAGCGCAGCCCGCGGCAGGCCGCCGCGCAGGAGGCGTGGGAGGAAGCGGGCGTGACGGGGCGCATAGTCAGCAAGCGCCCGATCGGGTCCTACCGCTACCAGAAGCGGCTGAGCCCGAGCGTGTCCGTGCCTTGCACCGTCAAGGTGTTCCTGTTGGCCGTGGAGCGGCAGTTCGACGAATGGCCGGAGCAGGCCGAGCGGGACAAGCAGTGGTTCGACCCGCGCGAGGCCGCGACCCTGGTGGCGGAGGCGGCGCTCGGCAAGCTGATGCTGAAGGCTGCGGTCAAGCTGCGCCGGGTGAAGCACGTCGCCTGAAGCATGTCTGCCTCAAGTTGAGGTGTAGCTTGAAACAGG
>CAXSFF010000130.1:0-7131 GCA_964236035.1 uncultured Acetobacteraceae bacterium | reverse complement strand
CGAATACTCTAGAAATACTTTGCTTAATGCTACGCCGGACATCGATGCGTTACTTCGCTCCGACCTCATGCGGGCCCTCGCGGTCGAGATCGAGCGGGCGGCGCTGGCCGGCAGCGGCGACGGCGTCGTTCCACGGGGGATCATCACCACACCAGGCGTGCAGACGGTAACAATGGGCAACTCGCTGACCTGGGCCGGCGTGCTGGCCATGGTCGCCAAAGTCGGTACGGCGAACGTGCCCCAAACCAACCTCGGCTTCGTCGGCTCGGCTTTGATCCGGGCCAAGGCGATGGCAACCCTGGCGGTCACCGGCGTCGCCTCGCCGTTCATCATGTCAACGCCCGGCGAGCTGGCCGGCTACCCCTACGCGCAAACCAACCAGTATCCCGTTACCCCGGCCGTGACCGGCGGCAGCCCGGTGCCGGCGCTCAGCACCCTGGTTTTCGGCGCCTGGTCGAACCTCCTGGTGGGGGTGTGGGACGCCCTCGACCTCAGCACCAACCCGTGGGGCGACACGGCTTATCGCCGGGGTGGCGTGCAGGTCAGGATCATCGCGGACCTTGACGTCGCCGTCCGCCACCCGGAGGCGTTCGTGGTCGCGGCTGACGTGGCGGCCTAGTGCCATGGCGCCTGCCCATCCACCGGTCGAGCTGCGCGCGGCGGCCGAAATGCGGGCTGCCGGGCGGACGCTGACGGGCTACGCAGCCGTGTTCGGCGTCCCTGCGCAGATCGGCGGCTTTACCGAGACGATCCGGGCCGGGGCCTTCCGTGCCTCCCTGGCGGATCCGGCTATCGACCCCGTGATGTTGGTCGACCACTCGGTCGCCGCGATGCTTGGCCGGGTATCCAGCGGCACCCTGCACCTGGCGGAGGACAGCCGCGGGCTGCACTTCAAGTGCGACGTGCCCGACACGCAGATCGGCCGCGACCTGCTGACCATGGTCGAGCGTGGCGACTGCCGCTCGTGCAGCTTCGGCTTCCGCGCCGTCGACGAGGCCTGGCCAGCACCAGACCGGCGGGAGCTGCGCGCCGTCACCCTGCTTGAGATATCCGCCATCCACGTCGCCGGCGCCTACGCGCAGACCAGCATCCAGGCCCGCAACCTCGCCACCCCAACCCCGCCGTTCATCCTCCGCCGTCGGCGTTGGCTGGCGGTGCACCGATGAGCGTGCTCGACCGCCTCCGAGCCCGCTTCACCAGGCCCGCCCCTGTAGAGCAACGCCGGGCAACCCCCACCGCCTCGACCTTCGCCCTCGGTACCCACGGCGCAGGTGGGGCGCTCTACAACGCCGTCCTGGCCGAAAACCTAAGCGTCGTGACGGCATGCGTGGAGCTGATCAGCTCGACCATCGCGGCCCTGCCGGCGCTGGTCTACCTGACCCGACAGGCCGGGCGGGACGAAACGCCGGACCATCCGCTCGCACGGATGATCGCGCACGGCGTGAACCCGCGGTCGAGCTGGTTCGACTGGATGACATGGTCGGTCGCGCAGGAGCTGCTGCACGGCAACAGCCTGTCGGTGCTCGAGCGCGGCCCGGACGGTGAGCTGACGGCACTCTGGCCAGTGCCCTGGGGCAACGTTGCCGTGGGCATGACGAGCACCGGCGCAATGGTTTTCGACGTGCAGAACCTCGTATCCCCCTGGGCGAGCTACGGCGAGCGGCGGCGTTACCTCGCCAGCGAGGTCCTGCTGATCCGCGGTCGCTCGGATGACGGATTTCTCGGCCGCTCCGTGCTGTCCCGCGCCGCCAGCGTGCTCGAAACTGCCACCGGCGCACAAACCTTCGCCGCCTCCATCTCCAGACAGGGTGTAAATCCGGCGGGCGTCATCGGGCACCCGCAGGCCCTCAATGCGCAAGCAAAGGACTATCTCGAGCGAACTCTGTCCGAGGGACACGCCGGAGCCGCTCAGGCCCGGCGAATCCTAATCCTTGATGAATCCATGACTTTTACGCCCTACGACGTCCAGGGGGGTGACCAAGAGCTTCTGGCCAGTCGGCGGTTCGGCGGCGAGGAGCTGGCGCGCCTGTTCAACGTGCCGCCGAGTCTGATCGGCGAGTTAAGCTTCGGCTCGTTCAGCAACGTCGAAACGGCCGGTCGCTTCTTCTCCACCTTCTGCATCGCGCCGCATGTCCGCCGCATCGAAAGTGAGTTTGCCCGCACGGTGTTCCAGGGCGATGGGCACCACCTGATGATTGACCTGGCCGGCCTGCAACGCGGCGACGAGGTAGGGCGCTGGCAGACCTATGCCATCGCGCTGGCCAACAACGTGCTGTCGGTGGCTGAGGTCCGCCAGGCCGAGGGCTGGCCACCGGCCGCCGCAGCTCCGGCAGCCAATCCGTGAGCGGCGGCCTGGCCCTCCCCCGCGCCAAGCTCGCCGCGGTCCTGGGAATGCTGGGGTCAGAGCACGACGGTGAAGTGTTGAACGCGGCCCGCACCGCGTCGCGCATGGTCCAGGCCGCCGGCCTGACCTGGCGGGATGTCATCGCGCCGGTCGACCCCACCCCGGCCCAGCCGCCAGCCTGGCGCAAAATCGTCGTTCACTGCCTACGCGACCACGCGCGGCGGCTCAGCACCTGGGAGTGGCAGGTCCTGGTAAACCTGGATGGGGGACGCCGCATCAGCGCAAAGCAGCTCGAGGTGCTTGAGCAGATCGCAGCGCGGCTGGCGAGGCGGCGATGAGCGCTTGCGAAGGCGCGCCCGGCGCGGCACGCTGTAAAGCGAAATGCCGCCCCTGGCAGGACGGCATTTCAAACGAGTCCACTTGCTGCTGAAGACAAGCTTAGGCTGCGCGATCAACGCAGAGTCAATTTAACTGAATGACCGACTCTAGCGCAAGCAGGCCGTCTTGTCCAAGGCAGCACCTTATGAGGTGCTGAACGATGGATCGGATTGACGCCGCAACACTGTCCAACGGTGTTGATACGAGTGCCTTTGCAGCAACGGGTCTCACGGGCGACCTAGACGGTCAGGACAAGCTGTTCCCCGAGCACCTGGCGGCACAATGGGACGCCCTGCCGCGCGATGAGCTCCGCATGATGGTCGCCGGCCCCTGGAAGGACTCTCCCTCTCTTAATTATCGCTCTCGCACACAGCTCGCCGTGCGGATGCTGCACCACCAGGGCTGGACGCTGCTGCACACAACGGAGCTGGCCGGCTTCTTCCCCGACGGGCTCGGCAAGCTCCTGACGCATCGCGCCCTGATTGTGGAGCTATGGGCGGAGGTGGCAGCGGAGGCCGCAGCCGCGGAAGCCAAGGAAAAGGTACACGCGGATTTCTTGGCTCGTACATCCGCCACGGCCTTGCTGCGGCGCCAGTTTGCGCCCGAAGAGCATCTACTTGGCTCGCTCATCACGCGAACCACACGGACGTTCCTTGTAGGCGCGACCGGTGCAGGCAAAACCAACCTCGGGTTGGCGATGGCCGGCGGCATAGCGTCTGGTCAGGGGTTCGGGAAGTGGAGATCATGTCGGCCGGCTCGGGTCCTGTACGTGGATGGCGAGATGCCGCTGTCCCTGCTGCAAAGCCGGCTGGGTGACGTCGCCCGCAGATTGGGCGGGGAGGACATGATTGGCGACATGCTTCACCTGGTCTCCTGGGAGGATGCCGACAGTCTCCTGCCACCGGCTGATGACGCTCGATGGGCACCGCTGAACAGCCCGGAGGGTCAGGCCTTCATTCTGCGCCTATGCGACCTGATCAAGCCGGATGTCATTTTCCTCGATAACGTGCAGTCGCTCGTTTCCGGCGACATGACGACTGAGGTGCCCTGGAACGAAACCCAGCCACTTGCTGCCGCGTTGACCGCTCGGCAGATCGGCCAGGTCTGGTTCGACCACACGGGCCACAATAAGGGGCGGCAGTACGGCGCCAGCCGCAAATCCTGGGGGTTTGACACCGTCGGGATCATTCAGCCGATCGCGGCAGCAGACCTGGAACCGGGCGACCTGGCGTTTTCGCTCAACTTCGATGAGGAGGGGAAGGCGCGTCGGCGCACCCCGGACAACTGGCACGAGTACGCGCCGTGCGTCATCCGTCTGCGGGACGATAAATGGACGATCGAGGGATCAGGCGCCGGATCCGCGAAAGCCACGGGCCCGAAGCTGAACGAGGAGGCAGTCAGCCTCTATCGCCACATCACAGCCGAGCTCGCCGACGGCGCCGGCCGGGTGGAGCAGATGGTGCTTAAAGAGGCTCCAGTCCCGACCCTGGAGCGCAAGGTGCTCCTGGTCGCGCTCATCGCCCGAGGGTGGATCAGGCTGACCAACTCCCCGCCTCCCGGCAATCATAAGGGGAGTGAAACACTCCCCGAAAACTCCCCGATCTCAGGCAATCATGAGGGGAGTGTAACGGACGCGGAGCATAAACGGCTCTATCAGCGACTAACCACGTTGCAAAACAAAGGGTTAATTGGGTTCAACCGTCACCAAGCCTGGCTTGTTAAGAGGCCAGCTGAGGCATGAAACTCCCCAACTCCCCAAAAACTCCCCAAAAACTCCCCAAAATTTCTAGAGTTACTCCCCAACTCCCCAACTCCCCGCCCCCCTATAAGGGCGGGGAGTGGGGAGTGGGGAGTTTACGGGGCAGCCGGAAAAGCAGAGCGGGCAGCGGTGATAAACTGGTTGCCTGGCTATGAGCTCGGCATCTGCGCTACCCATCTGGCTCCAGTGGCTTCAGGCTTTATCGTTGCCAGCGGTTGCGGCGGTCGCCGCCTGGATCGCCTTTCATCAAATGCAGACGGCACGTGTAAAGCTTCAGTTGGATCTTTATAAGCAAAGGCATGATATTTACCAGGCAGTTATGAAGTATTGGGTTACCAGCGCTACTCGTGGCTCCAGCGAAGAGGATCATGCAGAGTTCTTAAGGAATACATCTGAAGCAATATTTTTATTTGACAAAGATATGTTGTTGTTTCTTAGGCAAATCACCACTCATGCATATAGTGTATTTACTGCCAGAAAATTACTTTCAGTAAAAGAAATAGAGGAGAGCAAAAGGCGCTTTCTATTTGATTCTATAGGTGATCACAGTAGCTGGTTCATTGATAGACATGGAGAAATGCAGGATAGATTTGTTAAATCAATGAATATTGCTAATATTGAGCCTTTTGGTTCTTCTACAAAGAGATTTGTTTTTCGTGCCTGGAACGGTTTGCTCCAGACCTGTGCGTTGATCGGGCGCTGGCTCTTAGTAGAGCCACGAAAGCGCATCCGGGAGTGGGTCTATGGAGGGCCTAATCCGTAGTCGCATAAGGTGGAGTCTGGAAACTCGCCGGAAGTCGCGGCGCAGTGCTCGCACAGCATCGCCGCGGGGCTGCGCCGGACCCGGCCGATTATGCTTCCAGAGGGCAGTATCCGCCGCGCCAGGCCGGCTTGTCATTGCTGTGGCGCGTGGCCGCGCGGCTGCGACTTTTCCGGTCGGAAAAAGTTGCTGTTGTTGCAGCGCGAGCTATCCCGTCACGTAACGGGTCACAATGGATCGCGACGGGCATCTTGAAACAGGCGTGCCGGCTCACGACTTCAGAGGGTAGAGCCCACGCGCCTATCGCCAACCCGCCCTAATTCGGCGGGTTTTTTTGTGCCCAAAATTTGGAAGGACACCCTACCCATGACCAGGCCCGTTCCCAACAGTCGTGTCACCAGCCGCCATTTCGGCTGGTGAGGGGTGGTGGAAGGCGTTGCTCCGGCGGCATCTTGGTTGAACTGCCCATTACGATGGAAAGCTGAGGCTGGCCGGCGGCCAGTTGGGCCAGCACCGGCGTGCATGCGGGATGGCAGAATTGCCCAGAACAACTATTTCGGGCAGTTAGGAAGATTGGCTAAAACCCAGCAGAATGGGCGATTTCTGATCCGTCGAAGTGCGACTGGCCCAAAGTGGCGGCTGATGTCACGACTGTTGGGAATGGGCCGACCAGGCAGGAGCTGGAAATGGCGCAGCTGCAGTTTGCCAACAAATGGCTGCGCGAAATGACGACGATGCTGCTCAGCTACATTCCTGAGCCTTACCCTCCCGGTTTCAAGGAGGAGCATGCCGCCATGCTTAAGCAGATGGCTGCTGATGTTCCGCCCGAGTGGCCGAAAATGGAGCCCGAGGTGCAAACCGCAAATTTACTCAGCTGGCTGCGCAAGCTGGGCGATGACGCTTAGGCTTTATGGCTATGGCAGGCGGCGTGAAAGCCAAATCCTGCCGCCAGCCAGAGCGACGGCGACGATCGCCAGCATGATGAGCCAAACCTGCACTTGATCCCACGTCATGACCGCAGCCTTCAAGGCGCAACTTTGTCAGGAGCGAACGGACATGCGACCGGGAACGCCCTCTGGACGATCGAGCGCTTTGCGACGCCCCGTAACCCACAACGCGACCCAACCGAAGCCGGACAGGGCTAGCAAAGTGCCAGGAGCAACAAGCAGCCAGTAGGTTTCAACCGTCATCATGACCGGAGCCTTCCAAGGAGCGCCTGAGCCAGCCCCAAGAAATTAAGGCCGACGCCGAGCCAGACAATAGCCGAAACGGCGTTGTTAATCTCCGACCGGACCATAGGCGCCACGATGCCGGCGATGATCGCGCCGACCCCGAGATTGTTGAGCGCCGTAGCGAACAACTGGACCCGCGCGTTGTGGATAGCGTGCATGTCCGATGCTAGCCCTCAGTCTGGGGCGATGGAGCTGCCAGCAACCGCGGCGCCTGCCTCGCTTGCCGCATGGCTCGCCGGGCGGTCATATCTGTTTCCTTCATCAACCCTGGCGAGATACCGCCGGCTTGCTGCGCCAAGCTCGCTACCGCCTGCACCAGCGCCGCCGATGCCTGCGTCGATGCTGCCCTCGCTTGCATCACCGCCAGCGCGTCGGCGACGCTGGCTTGTGCGCCCGGCTGGACATGGACAGGACCACCGCCCTCTTCCCATTCGCGGACGCGACGCTCGAGCCATTGCCCTACAGTCAGCCCCTCGCGGCGGGCGGCATTCGTCACTGCCTCGCGGGTTTTGGTTGCCACCGCCTTGATCGTCCAAGGGCCGACGCTATCGACAGGGTCATCCATGGTAGGTCATCCCAGGTTTTAAACCTGGGCAAACTGCCTGATTGCGTAGGTTGGCACTAGCCGGTCATTCCAAGTTTTAAACCCTGTCAGCCC
>CAXSFF010000129.1:0-7135 GCA_964236035.1 uncultured Acetobacteraceae bacterium | reverse complement strand
CCACCTTCCCTTCGTCGCCGTCGAAGGCGTTGGCCACGTGGAAGACGAAGCACGGCTCGACGTCGCACCAGATGACGTCGGCGGCCTCGCCGTGCCGCGGCAGCAGGCCCACGCGGGGGCGGTGGGCCGGGTTCCAGCGGAACGGGAACACGTGGCCGCCGAGCACGGCCCGCATCGAGAAGGTGACCGGGAGGTCGAGCACGACGGTGAATCGCGCGGTGATGGCGCAATCGTGGATGCAGGGGCCATGCTGCACGGCGATCGGCACGTCGCGGACCACTGCCCCCGTCGCCGACACGACGACGTGGCGGACGGCATCCCAGACGCGGCCGTCGTAGGCGATCGCGTGGTGCTCGCCCGTGAGCGGGTCGCGGTGCGGATGCCCGGTGAACGAGCCGTCGAGCGTCCCGCCGAACGGGTTGTAGCGCTGCTCCTCCAGGGTGTCGGACAGCTCGACGGGGAAGCTGCCCGCCTCCACCAGGGCGAAGGCGCGGCCACCGATGTCGACGACGTTGGTGTTCACGGTGTCGTTGCGCCCCCTGCGCGGCCCGGGCGCCGCGGCCCGGCCGAGCGCCGCAGCCGCCAGGCGCGAACCGATCCAGCGGTTGCGATACCACAAGGCCTTGCCGTCCCGGATGGCCAGGCCATGCACCATGCCGTCGCCAAGGAACCAATGGTGGCCCGCAGGCTCGGGCTTGACCGGGTTCGCACCCATCTTGAGATAACGGCCGTTGAGCCCCGCCGGGATCGACCCGGTCACTGCAAGGTCCTGGAGCGTCAGTTCCGAGCGCATCGGCGCGTGGATGCCGACCAGGAACGGGCTGTCGGTCTTCGGCAGCCGCTTCCGGTTGAACGCCGCGACAAACTCGACTCCCCCCTCGATGGCCGCGCGAAGGGCTGTTTGGACCGGGTTCGGCATGGATGGGAGCCTTCAGCGAAGTTGTGCGCCGGGTCAGCCCGGCACGGCGTCCCGGATGGCGTGGAAGTCCCAGCCGGCGCCGGGCTCGCCCGCCTGCACGAGGGCCCCCGCCTGCACGATAGCTAGGGCGCGCCGCATCTCCGCGTCGCCCGCGGCCCAGCGGTCGTCGAGGCTGGCGCGGGAGAAGTCGAACACCTTGCCGACGCCGGCCTCGTCCAATCCCGCGCGGAAGCTGAGGTACATGACCGTCGCCGGGTGGGCGCGGCCCTCGGCGAGCAGGGCGGCGACCGCAGGATCGGCGCGTAGCTCGGGCGGCAGGCGCTCACCCAGGCGGGCGATGACCGTGCGCAGGCGATGCTCCCGCTCCTGCCCTTCCAGCAGCCGGCGCGACTGGTTGCCGAACGCGAGGTCGCCCGCGCGCGACAGGCTCGCGGCCAGGGTGTGCGGGCGGCTGCCCTCCGCCGCGAACGGGTCGACCACGAAGCACAGCAGCGGGTGGTCCCCCGCGTCCGCCAGCACGAGATCGAGCGGAGTGTTGGACGCCAGCCCGCCATCCCCCAGCAGGCGGCCCGCCACCTCGACCGGCGCGAACAGCGGCAGCAGGGCACACGACGCCAGCACGTGCTCCGGCCCGATGGCCTGGGCGGCCGAGTCGAACACGACGCGCTCGCCGGATTCAACGTCCGTCGCCGCCAGGGTGACGCGCAGGCCGCCTGCGTTCAGCCGCTCGAAGTCGACCAGCTCCGCGAGCTGGTTTCGCAGCGGCTGCAGGTCATAGAGCGCCGGTACGTCGGCGACGCCGCTGCGCGGGCCGGGGAACAGGCGGGGGCGGAAGATGCCCGGCCGGCCGAACAATAGCGTCTCCACCACGCTGACTTGGTTGTGCGCCTGCCGCCAGAAGCCGCTGGTGGGGGCGCCGAACCAGAACGAGGCGGCGGGATTAGGATCGGCCGTCACGGCGTGCCAGAACTGCCGCAACCGCTGGACCCGCTGCCCGGGGGGGTTGCCGGCGATGATCGCGGCGGTCACGGCGCCGATGGAGCTGCCGGCGACCCAATCAAGCGGCAGGCCCGCCGCGTGCAACGCGGCATAGGCGCCTGCGTCATACGCGCCCAGTGAAACCCCGCCGCCGAACACGAGCGCGGTGGTCTGGTGCGAGGCGACTTCGTTGGTGTCCAGTGGCATACGAACCTTTCAAGGCGCCGTGGGCGGGGATCACGATGACACAGCCACACGCCGGGCAGCCCATGCTCCCCGCCGGCTTCTTCGAGCGGGCCGCACCCGAGGTCGCCCATGACCTGATCGGGACGACGCTGCTGGTGGACGCCGCCGGCGGCATCGTGGTCGAGACCGAAGCATACACGCGCGACGACCCGGCGTCGCATAGTTTCGCCGGTCCGACCGCTCGCAACGCCGCGATGTTCGGTCCCGCCGGCTGCGCCTACGTCTATCGCTCGTACGGCATCCACTGGTGCCTCAACATGGTGTGCGAGGCGGGCGGCGCCGTGCTGATCCGCGCGATCGAGCCGGTCGCCGGCCTCGACGTCATGCACGCCCGGCGGCGGACGCCGGACCCGAGGCAGCTTTGCCGTGGCCCAGGACGGCTGTGCCAGGCGCTCGCGGTCACGGACGCACTCGACGGCTACCCGCTGGATGCGCCGCCGTTCATCCTGCGGCCACGTGAGGCTGCGGTCGTGGTGGCGTCGGGCGCACGCGTCGGGATCACCAAGGCGGCCGAAACCCCCTGGCGGTTCATGCTGGCGGGATCGCGGTTCATCAGCCGGCGGCCTTGACGCGGACAGACCCGCGGCGATGATGCGGGCATGAAGGCGGTGGTCCTGCGCACGTTCGGCGGCCCGGAGATGCTGCGCCTGGAAGACGTGGCCGAGCCGGCGCCGGCGCCCGGCGAGGTCGTGGTGCAGGTGGAGGCGGTTTCGGTCAACCGCAGCTTCGACCTGGCGGTGCGCGCCGGCACCTACGCGCGCGGCGGCAACCTGCCGCTGGTGCTGGGCGCCGACCCGTCGGGGCTGGTCGTGGCGGTCGCGCCCGGCGTCTCGCGGGTTCACGTCGGCGACCGGGTCACGGTGATGTCCACGGTGGCGTGCGGCGGGTGCCGGCAGTGCCTGGGCGGCGACCCGGCCAGTTGCGCGCGCAGCACGACGATCGGGGTCCACCGCTGGGGCGGCTATGCCGAGTATGTGGCCGTGCCGGCGGGCAACGTGGCGCGCGTCCCCGATGGCGTCGGCGCGGCGGAGGCCACGGTGGTGGGGCGGCATGGCTCGGCGGCGTGGAACTTCCTGATCCATCGCGGCGGCCTCAAGCCGGGCGAGACGCTGCTGGTGATGGGCGCGGCCGGCGCGTTGGGCAGTTTCGGCGTGCAGGTCGGCCGGATGGCGGGCGCCAGGGTGATCGCGGCGGCGGGCTCGGACGAGCGGGTCGCGGCGGCGTTGGCGCTGGGGGCGGATGCGGGGGTGAACTACCGGGCGCAGGACCTGGCGGCGGAGGTGATGCGGCTGACCGACGGGCGCGGCGTCGACGTGGTGTTCGAGAACATCTCCGACCCCGTGCTGTGGCCGCTGGCGCTGGAGTGCCTGGCGCAGTGCGGGCGGATGGTCACGGCGGGCGCGCATGGCGGGGGCGCGGTGACGCTGGACGTGCGCCGGCTGTATATCCGCCGCCTGCGCATCATCGGCGCCGCGGGCACGACGATCGTCGACGTGGAGCAGGCTTTGCTGGCGGCGGCAGCGGGTCGCCTGCGCGCCACCGTGGGCCGAGTGATGCCACTTGCCGAGGCGTCGCAGGCGCACCGGCTGGCGGAGGCTGAGCCATCGCTGGGCAAGATAATCCTGTGTCCTGCCGCAGCCTGACTCGCGATGACCGGGTCGGCGTTCAGCCGGGGTGCATGCGGCCGGCGGCGAAGCTTTCGAAGCGGGTGTTGCAGACGTCCCAATCCAGTACGCGGAAGTACGCGTCCAGGTAGTCAGCGCGGGCGGCCGGGTATTGGGCCTCGTGGGCGTGCTCCCACAGGTCGCAGATGAGGACGCCGGGTTTGCCGAGCGGCAGCACGCTGGCGTTGTTTGCAAGCACCAGGATTTCCAGGTCGGAGGAACCCAGGCGGCTGGTCGAGAGGAACGCCCAGCCGGACCCGACATGGGCCAGCGCCGCCGCGGTGAAAGCGTCGCGGAAGCCGGCAAAGGAGCCGAAGCTGCGCTCGATCGCCGCCGCCAGGCCGCCTACGGGCGCGCGCCCGCTGGCAGGGCCGATCACCTTCCATTGGAACTGGTGGTTGGCGTGGCCGCCGGCGATGTCCTGCAACCGGGCGCGGGTCTCGGCCGGCAGGCTCGGCATCGTGGCCAGCAGCTTCTCGATTGTCATGCCCTGCAAGTCCGGATACGCCGCCAGCGCCGTGTTGAGGCGGGCGACGTAGCCGGCGTGGTGCAGCCCATGGTGGCGGTGCAGCACGGACTCGGCGATGTGCGGCTCCAGGTCGCGGAAGCCGAACCGCAGCGGCAGTTGTTCGTACATGGTGGTCCTCCTAGCGTGAGACTTCCTCGAGCACCCGCCCGGCGGTCTCGGTGCCGAAGGCGAGCACGATGGCCGCGGCCACGAACGGGACCAGGCCGAGCATGAGGAACACGGGGGCGATCCCGTATGCGCCCAGCACGTGGCCGATCAGCAGCGGGCTGATCGTCGTGGCGACGTTGCGCCAGGTGCCGCCGAACCCCGTGCCCATCGCGCGCATGCGGGTCGGGTACAGCTCGGGCGTCCACAGGTACAGGACGATCGAGACCGAGCCCGTGCACATGTAGCTCAGCGACACGCAGGCCAGCAGCCAGGCCTCGCTGGGCACGCCGACGAACGACAGCACCAGCAAGGGCAGCCCGCCCAGCGGCAGCGCGAGCGCGATGAACCATTTGCGCCCGAGCGGGTCGACGACGAAGGCGGTTATGACGAAGCCGACCATCGAGAACGCGGTCGCGGTGTAGCTGTATTGCAGCGCCGATCTCACGTCCGTGTGCAGCACGGTGCGGAACAGCGACGGCAGCCAGCTGTTGACCCCCTGCGACACGAAGAAGGCGCAGAACCAGACCGACCAGATCACCAGGGTGCGGCGGCGGTAGAGCGGCGAGAACACCTCGCGCCACCGGGTCTCGTGGAAGAGCGGCGGCGGCACGTTGCCGGGATCGGCGGCGGGCAACGGCGCGTCCGTGCGCGCCTCGGCGTCGCGCTCCATCGCCGTGACGATCGCGTCGGCCTCGGCGTGACGGCCCTTCTGCGCCAGCCAGCGAGGCGACTCCGGCAGGCTGCGGCGCAGCGCGAAGGCGAGCAGGGCCGGCACGCCGCCGACGAAGAACAGCCATTGCCAGCCCAGGTTCGGCACGATGAACGACCCGGCGACGCCCGCCACCAGCAGGCCAACGCCGAACAGGCTCTCGTACAGCACGAAGAAGCGGCCACGGCGGTGGCTGCGGGCGATCTCGTTAATGTAGGCGACGGCGGATGACACCTCGCCGCCCAGGCCGATGCCCTGGATGAAGCGCAACGCCGCCAGCCACTCGAAGCTGGGGCTGAAGCCGCACAGGATGCTGGTAAGGCCGAACACGGCGACGGAGTAGGTGATGATCCGCAGCCGCCCCAGCCGTTCCGCCAGCCAAGGCAGGCAGAACGCGCCGATGCACTGGCCGAAGAACCCGCTCGAGATCAGGAAGCCGACGTTGCCCGCGCTGAGGTGCCATTCCGAGGTGAGCGTCGGCATCACCTGCGCGATCGAGAGCGCGTCGAAGCCGTCGAAGAAGGTGGCGGTGCCGACGATGATGCGCGCGCGCCGTTGCAGCCCCACCATCACGGGGAGCCGCTCGATACGGGCGGAGATCAGCCGCTCGGCGTCGATCGCCGGCGGTGCTGCCAGGCTCCCCGCGTCGCCAGCCGTTGCAGCGATCCCGGGAATCAGATTTGCACGGGGATGAACAGGCTGTCGGCAGTGCCAGCCTGCGGCGTCAGCCCCTGTTCGACCAGGTAGCGCTGCATCGCCTCGATCGAGGGCCGGTTGGCCTCCAGGCCGTACGGCCACGGGTCGGCGCCGAACACGGCACGCCACTCCTCGTTCTCGGCCGGCAACCAGGGCTGCATGTAGAGCAGCGACCCCGTGAATTCCATCTCCGCAATGGCTTGCAGCTTGGCGGCCTGCAACGCCGTGGCGAACTTCTGCGCGAACCAGGGCGACCGCTCGTGCACGTCGCGGCGGACGACGATGACGTGCATGATCGGGTAGAGCTTCGTGCGCCGGTACCAGTCCTTCTCCAGGTCGCGGAAGTCGGGCAGCAGGCGGACGATGTTCGGGTCGTGGCCGAACGGGTCGGGCGTCTCGGCGCCCATGATGGCGGCGATCTCGCCCGCCTGCAGGGACTGCGACAGCGAGCGGTCGACCGGGTTGGCCTCCACCGTGAACGGCTTGAGCAGGGTCGCGGGCGGCGGCGCGCCGTGGGCGCCGGCGTGGTTCATCGCACCCGTCACCCAATGCACCTTGCTGATGTCGAGGCCGTATTCGTCCTGCAACATGCCGCGTATCCAGATCACGGCGGTCTCGCCCCAGCGCGGGATGCCGACGCGCTTGCCTTCCAGGTCCTTCGGCTTGGTGACGCCGCTGGCGGCGTTGACGTAGATGCAGCCGTGGCGGAACACGCGGGAGGAGAACACCGGCAGCGCCACGAACGGCAGCTGGGCGGAGCGGCCCGACAGCGTGACGTAGTCGGAGAAGCTCAGCTCGGAGGCGTCGAACTCCTGGCCGTTCTCCATGCGGTCGAACACCTGGCGGTGGTCGGAATTGGGCAGGAGCTTCAGCGCCACCCCGTCGATCTTCACCGCGCCGGTGTAGAGCGGCAGCATGCGGTCATAAAGCCGGCTGCAGAAGGTGATCGGCAGGTCATTGGACGCTTCTGCGGCGACGGCCTGCCCGAGGGGCGCCGCGGCCGCGGCCGTCATCGTCAGCGCTGCCCGCCGGGTCACTGGCTGATCCACGGCCGTCTCCTTCCTCGCGCGCCTGGCGGCGTCGTTCTGCCCTGGTTCGATGATGCGACGGTTCAGCCAGCCTGTGCAATGGGCACCCACACCCCGCTTGACCCCGGCCGACCGCGCGGGGACAACCGGCGGCATGCAGCGCATCTTCTCCGGCATCCAGCCGTCCGGCGTACCCACCCTCGGCAACTATCTCGGCGC
>CAXSFF010000128.1:0-7155 GCA_964236035.1 uncultured Acetobacteraceae bacterium | reverse complement strand
GGTTCTGGGTGTTCTGGATCAGGAACACCATCAGGAACGTGACGATGGTCGTGCCCGTGTTGATCACCAGCTGCCAGGTGTCGCTGTAGTGGAACACGGGGCCGCTCACCCCCAGACGACCACCAGGGCCGTGGCGACCACGAAGGTGATCGGCCGGCCAGCGCCACGGGCCACGCGCTGCGCCAGTTTGTCGAAGTTCATCCGCACGACTCCAGTTGCCCTGTTCAACAACTTGGGTGTGACAGAGTTCGACTGTCATTTATCATTGCGAGCCGCCGCTTGCGGCGTGGCAACCCAGGGCCGCGCGACGTGAACCTGCCGCGCGGCCCTGGGTTGCTTCGTCGCAAGCGCTCCTCGCAATGACGGCTTTAAAGCTACTCCGCGTGGACGCCCAGCGCCTCCAGCAGGTGGGTGCGCCAGGCCTCGATGGCCGGGTCCGACATGCGGCGGGGCCGGGGGCTGTCGATGGTCAGTGCGGTCGCGATGCGGCCATGCTCCAGCACCATCACGCGGTCGGCCAGCAGCAACGCCTCGTCCACGTCGTGCGTCACCAGCAGCACGGCGCAGCGGTGCCTGCGCCACAGCTCGGCGACCATGCCCTGCATCTTCAGCCGGGTGAGGGCGTCGAGCGCCGCGAACGGCTCGTCTAGCAGCAGCAGCTCGGGCTCCCGCACCAGCGCCCGCGCCAGCCCGGCCCGCTGCGCCTCGCCGCCGGACAGCGTCGCCGGCCAGGCGTCGACCCGATGGCTCAGCCCCACCTCCTGCAACGCCGCCAGCGCAAGCTGCTTCGGCTCGGACGCGCGCAGACCGAGCGCCACGTTCTCCCACACCCGGCGCCACGGCAGCAGCCGCGCCTCCTGGAACACCACGGCGCGGCGGTCGGGCGCCGTCACGCTGCCCTCCACCACGGGGTCGAGCTGGGCCAGCGTGCGCAGCAGCGTGGTCTTGCCGGAGCCGCTGCGGCCGAGCAGGGCCACGAACTCGCCGGGCGCGATGTCGAGGTCGAGCGCGTCCAGCACCGCCGGGCCGCCGAAGCGCCGGGTCAGACCGCGGATGCGGACGGCCGGCTCGCCGATCGGGATGCGCTGCGGCTCGATGAAGCTCACGCCGTCGCCCGCAGGGTGCCGCCCATCACGTCGGCGGCGTTCAGCGACAGCGCGCCGCCGCCGGAGAACACGCCCGGCGCCTGGCCGTTCGGCAACATGCGGTCGGTGGTGCGGGTGGACAGGTCGAGTAGCGGGAACAGAAGTTCCGCCACCCGGTAGGCTTCCTCCAGATGCGGGTAGCCCGAGCCGATCACCGCGTCGATGCCGAGCGCGCGGTATTCCTCCAGCCGCGCCGCGACCGTCTGCGGGCTGCCGACCAGCGCCGTGCCCGCGCCACCGCGCACCAGGCCGACGCCCGCCCACAGGTTCGGGCTGACCTCCAGCTGGTCGCGGTTGCCGTTGTGCAGCGCCGTCATCCGCGCCTGGCCCACGGAGTCGCTCTCCCGCGCCAGCTTGCCCTGCGAGGCGGCGATCACGTCGTCGGGCATGTGGGCGATCAGGCGGCGGGCGGCGGCCCAAGCCTCCTCGTCGGTCTCGCGCACGATGAAGTGCAGGCGGATGCCGAACCGCACCGAGCGCCCGGCGGCTGCGGCCCGGCGGCGCACCTCGACGACCTTCTCGCCGACCATCGCCGGCGGCTCGCCCCAGGTGAGATAGGTGTCGAGCTGTTCGGCGGCCAGCTGCATCGCCGGCTCCGACGAGCCGCCGAACCACAGCGGCAGGTCAGCCCCCTGCAACGGCGGGAACAGCAGCTTGCCGGCCTTGTTGGTAAAGTACTTGCCGGCGAAGGTGACGGTCTCGCCCGATACCAGGCCGCGGAACACGCGCAAAAACTCGGCCGCCTGCTCGTAGCGCTCGTCGTGGCCGAGGAACATGCCGTCGCCGGCCAGGTCCGCCGGGTTGCCGCCGCAGACGATGTTCAGCAGCAGCCGCCCGTCGCTCAGCCGGTCGAAGGTGGCCGCCTGGCGCGCGGCCTCGGCGGGCAGGGTGGCGCCGGGGCGCAGCGCCACCAGGTAGCGCAGTTGCTCGGTGTGGGTGACGATGGAGGTGGCCGTCATCCAGGCGTCCTCGCAGCCGCGCCCCGTGGGCAGCAGCACGCCGTAATAGCCGAGACGGTCGACCGCCTGCGCCAGTTCGCGCAGGTAACGGTTGGTCGACGCGCGGTTGCCCGTCGGCGCGCCGAGATAGTGGCCGTCGCCGCTGGTCGGCAGGAACCACAGGAAGTCTAGCGGTCGGCGGCTCTGGCCGGCGTGCTGCGCGGTGGTTGCAGGGGCGTCGAAGGTCATGCGGGCGATCCCATCTTGGGTGGGGTCCAGACGGCCGAGCGGATCTGGATGCTGGCGGGGATGGCGTGCTGGCGGGCGAAGGTGTTGGCGATGACCTGCTGCTGCGCCACCACGGCGTCGTCCATCAGCGCCACGGAGAAGCTGCCGCGTGCGGTCGCCACCCGCTCCGCGGCGATATCCACGCCGGTCAGCTGCGACATCACGCCGGACAGCTCGTCCTGGTGCGACATCGCCCACTCGGCGGCGGCGTTCAACTGCTTGATCAGCGTCAGCATGACGGCCGGGTTGGCGGCGGCGTAGTCGCGGCGGGCGACGAAGAAGTTGTTGGTGGGCGACAGGCCTTCCCCCGTGACCAGCACGCGGGTCTGCGGGTCCTGCTGCGCCACCGCGAAATACGGGTCCCAGATCGCCCAGGCGTCGAGGCTGCCCTGGCGGAACGCGGCGGCGGCGTCCGGCGGTTGCAGGTAGCTGACCCTGACGTCGCCCAACGCCAGCCCGGCGCTCGCCAATGCCTGCAACAGGAAATTGTGCGCGCTGGAGCCGCGGGTGACGGCGACGCGCTTGCCTTTTAAGTCGGCGACGGTTTGCGCCGGGCTGTCCTGGCGCACCAGCAGGCCCTCGTTGCGGCCGTTGTTGGGCTGGTAGCCGACATAGACCAGGTCGACGCCGGCCGCCTGCGCGAACACCGGCGGCGCGTCGCCGCAATAGGCGAAGTCGATGCTGCCGGCGTTCAGCGCCTCCATGATCGGCGGCCCGGCGTTGAACTCGACCCAACTGACCTTGGTGCCGGCCAGGCTCTGCTCGGCCGTGCCTTGCTTGCGCATCACCACCATGGGGCCGATCTTCTGCAGCCCGATGCGCAGCTCTGCCGGGGCAGCGGCCAGTAAGGCAAGGCCGGGTGCGGCGGCGAGCGCCAGGCCAGACAGCAGAACGGCGCGGCGGTGCATGGCGTCAGGCCCTCGACAGGTTGCTGGGGCGCCAGGCCAGGGCGGCGCGCTCGATGCTGCGGACGGCCTGGTCGGCCGCCAGCCCCAGCATGGCATAGACCAGCAAGCCGACCATGATGATATCGGTGCGCAGGAAGTCGCGCGCATCCATCATCATGTAGCCGAGGCCAGAGCTGGCGTTGATCTGCTCGCCGACCACCAGGCTGAGCCAGGCGATGCCGACGGCGTAGCGCAGCCCGACCAGGAACGACGGCAACGCGCCCGGCAGCACGACGTGGCGGATCAGCTCGTAGCGGGTCAGGCCGAGCACCTTGGCGGCCTCCAGCAGCTTGGGGTCGACGCCGCGGATGCCGGCGAACAGGTTGAGGTAGATCGGGAACACGGCGCCGAGCGTGACCAGGGCGACCTTCGGCGTCTCGCCAATGCCGAACCACAGGATGAACAGCGGCACCAGCGCCAGGTGCGGCAAGGTACGGGCCATCTGCAGCGGCGCGTCGATGGCGTCCTCGCCAAGGCGCGACAGGCCGGCGACCAGGGCGGCGATGGTGCCGGCGACGACGGCGATGGCCAGCCCGGCGCTGACCCGCGCCAGCGACACCAGCATGTTGTCGAGCAGGGTGCCGTCGGCGGCCAGCGTCCAGAAGCTGGCCAGGATCGACGTCGGCGCGGCCAGCGTGCGCGGCGGGATCAGCCCGGCCATCGACCCGGCCTGCCACAGCAGCACGATCAGCAGCGGCGACAGCAAGCGGCGCACCCGGGCGAACGCCGCCTTGCCAGCACCCGGCTTGGCTCGCGTCGCCGCGCGGTCAGGGGCGTTGACGAACGCCGAAGTGGAGGTGGACGCGGACATGCCAAACCTTTCGATGATCACTGCTCATCGCACGATAAGATGAAGAAATGCATGCGATGCCCCCATGTCAACGCAGGTTCTACAATGCGGGATCGTGATGCTTTGGGGTTGAGGGAGCATTGTTCCACTGCCGAGACCAGCCGTAGATGATCGATGCTGTCGCGTAGCTGATCCGGAGCATGGTGGCCATGCCGGGCGCCCGTGCCGGCCTAGCGGAATTATTTGGCGGCGCTAGAAATTCAGCAGCGCCGTCTCCGCCATCACGGCCGCGGGCGGGTGGTGCCGCAATGCCGCCGCCCGCTCCTCCGCGGTGCGCAGCTGCGCCTGCATGTAGGCGCCGAGGTGCCGCGCCCGCTGCATGACCCGCTCGCCCGCCGGGGCGCGGATGGCCTCGTACTGCGCCAACGCCGTCGCGATGTCCGGAGCGGCTTCCAGGGCCTCGGCCAGGGCGAGCGCGTCCTGTGCCGCCTTGGTCACCCCCGCGCCGACATGCGGGCGCGCCACGAAGGCGCTGTCGCCGAGCAGCGCCGTGCTCGGGAAGGTCAGCCGGGGCGACTGGATGTCGTAGATCGGTTGCAGGAACGGCTGCCGCGTCGCACGCACGATGGCGGCGAACTGCGGCGCCAGCACCTGTTCCGCCGCCGCGCGCATCGCCGCCACCACCTCCGCGCGGATCAGCGGCGGCGGGATCGACAGCGCGTGGGTGTGCCCGGCGGCGTCGGTCAGCAGTTGCGGCAGTTCCACCGCCTCGTTCGCCGGGCGATACCAGACGAAGTTGTAGCGGCGGTGGCCGGGGCGAAGGTCGTTGTCCGCGCCGGCCACGGGGTAGCCGAGCATCTGCTCGCCCGGCGGCAGGCAGAAGCCGAACACGGGGAACAGCAGGGCGCGCGCCGCTTCGGGCATCTCGGCCTCCGCCACCAGGCCGCGCCACGCCGTGTAGCCGGCGTAGTTCGGCGGCAGGTCGCCCAGGAAATGCTGCCGCACGCCGGAACGGAAGCCATCGGCAGCCACCAATAAGTCGGCGCTGGCCGCGTGACCGTCGGCGAAATGCACGGTCACGCCGCCATCGCCCGCCTCGACCCGGCGCAGTTCCTGGCCCATGGCGTAGCAGTCGTCGGGCAACGCCGCGCGCAACAGGCGGAACAGGCGGTCCCACGAGGTCATGGTCTGCGGGCAGGGGAACACGCCGGCCACGCTGCCGTCCTGCGCCAGGGTGATGCGGTCCTGGACCTCGACGCCGAAGTCGGTCGCCGGGTCGAGGCCGAGCCGCTCCAGGATGCGCCAGAGCTGCGGGTGGGTGACGATGCCGGCGCCGCGCCCGGACAGCGGCTGCGCCACCCGCTCGTGCACCTGCACGTCCCAGCCGCGCTGGAGCAGCAGCAGGGCGGCGAACAGCCCGCCCATGGAGCCGCCGATGATGATGGCCCGCCGGCTGGAGCCGGTCTTGATGGCGCCTGGCATGTCGGTTCCTCGTTTGGCCGGCTTATCACACCAACGGCATTACACCCGTCATTGCGAGCCGCCGCTTGGCGGCGTGGCAACCCAGGGCCGCGCGACGCAAACCTGCCGCGCGGCTCCTGGGTTGCTTCGTCGCAAGCGCTCCTCGCAATGACGGCTGGAAGATCAATCCCTAACGCCGCTGGAATCAATCCCAGGATGGTCCAGCAACAGGCGGCGCAGCGTGACCGGCAGGCCGTGCAGCATGCCGTCGACGCTGGCGACGATGAAGGCGTCGAGGTCGAGATGCACGGGGGTGCGGAATACCTCTCGCCGGATGCCGTAGTAGAAGATGCCGCCGTGGAAGATCCAATACAGGTCCAGCTCGCCCGGCGTGATCGGCACGGCAGCGGCGTCCGGCAGGCCGTGCGCGGCGCGCAACGCCACGGCCATGTTACGCAACAGGTGCTGCTCGACAAAATCCAGCCACCACTGGTTGATCTCGACGCCGCGCAGGCCGGCGAACAGGTAGATGCGCATCCACTCCGGGGTGAACACGGCCGCCGTGTAGCGCTGGTAGAACACGATCAGCCGTTGGCGCGGCGGCACCGCCGGGTCGGTCAGCAGCTGTTCCCAGTCCGGCCGCCAGCGGTTGAGGTAAAGCTCGTTGTAGACGGTGCGGATCAGGTCGCCCTTGGACGGGAAGTAGCGGTAGATCAGCGGCTGGGTGACGCCGAGCCGCTTGGCCAGCTCGCGGGTGCCGCCGTCGAAGCCGACCTCCGCGAAATAGGCGATGGCGGCGTCGACGATCTGCTGCCGCCGTTCCCCTGGCGCAAGGCGCAGCCGGGGCTTGCGCGCCGCCGACTCCGGCTGGATGCGCAGGAGCATAGGCTACCTCATGCCGCCCGCCATCGCCATCAGGTCGACGCCGTTCACCAGCGCGCGGCCGTTGGCGATGGACACCTGCCATACCGACTGGTCGGCGTTGGTCTTGGCGATGCCCTTGAGGAAGATCAGCACGGGCACCCCCTGCGCCAGCAGCGGGTCGCCCTGCGCCTTGGTGATCAGCGCGTCCAGGCCGTGGGCGGTGATCTCCGCCTGGCCGGTCACCGTCTGCGGCCCCGCCATGTTGAACGACCCGGTGCCGGAGAACTTGGTGTCGCCGATGTCCAGGCCCAGCGTGTCGAAGCCGAGATTGATGCCGCCATGCTGGAACAGCGCGGCGAAGTCGGCCTCGGGCAGGCGGCCGCGGCGGTCAGGGGCGGACGCATCCATGCCGAGCTTGGTCAGGGCCGCGGCGCTGATGTTGGAGACGGTGGGGTGGATCGCGAAATGGCTGGGCACGTAGCCGGCCAGCGCGGGCGGCAGGTCGGCCAGCGCCAGGCCGTCCAGCGTCATGCCGAACGACGCCGTCAGCGCGTCCTGCGGCGCGTCGCCGGCGAAGGTGAGGTCGAAGTGGGCCAGGGTGCCGACATGGCCGCCGACGTCGAACTTCACGCCGTCGCCAGTCTCGTCGAGCTTGCCCCCGCTCAGCAGCCCGTTGCCGGCGACCAGCAGGGCGCGCAGGTTCGCCCGCGTGCGCGCCAGGG
>CAXSFF010000127.1:0-7181 GCA_964236035.1 uncultured Acetobacteraceae bacterium | reverse complement strand
GTGCAAGCATCACAAGCCGGAGGGGATCGTCGGCAAGTTGCGGCAGGTCGAGGTCCTGATGGGCCAGGGCAAGCTGGTGGCCGAAGTGATCTGGGCGACTGGCGTGACGGAGCCGAGGTATTACCGTTGGAGGGCTGAATACGGCGGTTTGAAGCTGGACCAGGAAGCTTCAGGCGGCATCACCTAGGTAAAGCTCCTCGACCAGACGATTACTCGCGATCGACACTGGGAATGCGTCTCAAAAACTGCTGCCGCATTAGTTCACCCAGCGAATAAGTAACAAGTTTTAGGGGGAAGCCAAATGTTCATCTGCAACCAAGCCCAACGGAACCGCAATGCATCCTGCCTCATCCGTCGAGCTGTTCGGAGCCAGGCTGTCCCGGCTTGGGCACTCTGCATGCTCCTGGTGTCGTCCGTCGGGAACGTAAGCCAGGCGCAAGACGAGTCGGATGTGCCAACGGTCCCGCCGGTAGCGGTGCCCGCTCCTACCACGGGCCCATACTCGATTATCGACAAGACGCGCATCAGAGGTTTGAACCTTCCTTTTCCTGGCGCGGAAAATACTGTGGACCAAACGCTCGGGGGCATCAGGACTTCGCTTGCGGAGCAAGGTATCGGTTATCTCTTCTTCACGAACACGTTTTTCGCCGACAACCTGATTAGGCATGGCCTGCCGGCAGGAGACACGCGGGGAAACCAGGTTTATCTCGGTCAACTCGCGACGACTACTTCTGCGAACTTCGCCTTTGCGACTTATGATCTTAGCCGCTACGGCGTTCCTGATGGACAGATCGTCGCAGGTGGAAGCTATTACCAAACCAACTGGAACCCTTTTGGACCCAGAACGACGAGCTTGAATACACTTTCCTATTATCAAACGCTGTTCGACAAGAGGGTGGAGGTAAAGGCTGGCGAGTTTCCGAACGCATTCGAGTATCTTGGAACTTTCGTCGGTGGCAGCATTTCAGGCGGCGTCTTCGGACCGAATGGGGCAATTACCACCGAGCAGGGCGAGAACAGCCCCGCTACTTCAACGCCGGGTATCAACGTCAGGGTGAACTTGCCTGATCACTTATACAACAAAGCGGGGGTGCAACGAGCAATAAGCCCCGACGGAAACGTTATCGAGCATAATCAAGACGCGTCCGGAGTACGCTTCAAGGTGCCCAATGCTGGAGCCCTCTATATTGACGAGTTCGGGTATGATGTGCCCCCAGCGCCGGGTCAGATGCGGACATGGGTGCGTGCAGCTGCCACCTATACGTCCAGTAACTACGTGGATTTTTCCCTTCCAAACTACCCTAGGCGGATGCAGCGTTCGGAGGGCAATCATGGCCTGTTTTTGCTTGCCGATCGGCAACTCATTCAGACTGCGCCGGGCGTGAGCACGTCACAACGGGGACTCTATGCTGGCTTCTCCGTGTTTTACGCTCCACCCGCACTAAACCGGTTCAGCCAATATTACGAGGCGCGCCTATACGGATTCGGCTTGATCCCGACGCGACCTTTGGACCAGATGAACCTTGTTTACAATACGAGCGTCTTCAGCAGCGAACTCGTTAGCCTTGTCCGGCGCCAGGGAGGGCTCGCGCATAGCACTACTCAGACCGTTACTGCGTCCTACAGCGCACATGTTTATCCAGGCGTTAATCTCAATCTTGGGCTCGCTTACACCGATCATCCGACTGCTATTGCCTACACAGGAAGCACCGGCAGCGCTTTAAACATTCTCCTAGGAACCGTTACGTTCTTTTAAAATGATTGGCATGCTGCCGCGCAAGCTGCTTTTGCCGAAGCCGGTCGACCCAGCGATAGCGTGGTGCATGGATCAGGGGTGCAGGCACGCTGGTTCTGTCATCCCTCGCGCCACGGCTGATGTGGCCTTGAGTGGGTGGGTCCGGTAGGACTCGGCCGCATCGAGGTTGGTGGGAGCATTCAGGTGGATTGTATCTACTGTGGCTCGACTGCGGTGACAGAGCGCCCGGACGTGACGACGCAAGGCTATCGTCGGTTCCGCTGCCGGGCCTGCGGCAAGCAGTTCAACGAACGCAGCAATGGCGTGCTGAACCGGACCTGCCTGTCGAGCGACATCATCGCCCTCGTGGTGTTCTGTCGCCTTCGCTACCGGCTAACGCTGCGCGACCTGAGCGAGATCGTAAGCGTCCGGTCACCACCGCCTTCTGAGTGGGTAGGCGTGCCGATATGCTGCTGACTTTAAGGCTGGGTTTAAGGTCATGGACGGCACGATCGAGATCATCACCGGCCGGGAGCGGCGGCGTCGCTGGAGTACGTCGGAGAAGCTGCGCATCGTGGCCGAGACCTACGAGCAGGGTGCCACGGTCGGCGATGTCGCGGCCCGGCACGGTGTCTACCGCAGCCTGGTGTTCACGTGGCGCCGACAGGTCCGCGACGGGCTGCTCACCGCCGAGGCGCCGGGCGAGGCCATCTCGCCGTTCGTGCCGGTCCGCCTGCTCGACGGCCCGAGCCAGCCGATGGAACGCCCCATCTCTGCACCATCAGCACGAAGCCCGTCCCCATCGCGCACGGTGGAGATCAGCCTGCCCGGCGGCAGCGTGGTCCGTGTGGACCAGCACGTCGATGCCCGCGCCTTGCGCCGCATTCTTGGAGCTCTGCGGAGGTGATTGCGCTGCCACCAGGCGTGCGGGTGTGGCTGGCGGCGGGGCCGACCGACATGCGCCGCGGCTTCGACGGTCTGGCGCGCCAGGTGCAGCAGGCGCTCGGGCGCGACCCGTTCAGCGGACGGCTGTTCGTGTTTCGCGGCAGACGGGGCGACCTGGTGAAGTGCCTGTGGTGGGACACGCAGGGGATGGTGCTCTATGCCAAGCGGCTGGAGCGCGGCCGGTTCACTTGGCCGCAGGCCAAAGATGGCGCGGTGTCGTTGACGCCCGCCCAACTGTCCATGCTGCTGGAGGGCATCGACTGGCGCATGCCTGTCCGCAGTTGGCAGCCAGAGATGGCCGGGTAGCACGTCACCCAGCCTGTACTTCCTCCGCTTGTCGCGGCATGATGCAGCGTGGCTGTCGACCTGTCCGTTCTGCCCGACGAGGTGCGCGCGCTGATCGTGTCGCAAGCGGCGACGATCCTGCGCCAGCAGGCCGCGCTGGACGGCCAGGCGGCCCGTATCGAGCAGCTCCGGGTGCAGCTGGTCAAGCTTCGCCGCATGCAGTTCGGCCGCTCGTCGGAGAAGCTGGACGCGGCGATCACCCAACTGGAACTGGCGCTGGAGGACCTGGAGGAGGAGCAAGGCACGCAGGAAGCCGCCGCCCCAGTTGCTGAACCATCCGACGTACCCGGCCCTGCTAGGGGTGCCGCCATAGAACGGGGTCTTGGCCAGTTTTGGTGATCATGCCGCCGTCGCCACATGGGATGGGTGAACCTGATTTCCTGCTTGTTGCCGGACCCGGCTGTGGTCCGGCTCGAAACCTGGGGCACCGAGCCTGCCCCGCCGACCATCACCCTGACGCTGATCTCTCGCTCCCGCCCGGCATCGTGCCCGCTCTGCAGCCGGCGGGCCAAGCGGACCCACAGCTGGTACGAGCGCGCCTTGGTCGACCTGCCCTGGGGCGAGTATGCCGTTGCCGTGCGGCTGCGCGTTCGGAGACTCTTCTGCGACAACGCCGGGTGCAAGCGCCACATCTTCACCGAACGCCTGCCCGGCATTGCGGCGCCCTGGGCACGCAAGACGGCGCGGCTGTCCGATCGGCTGACAAACCGTGGGCCTGGCGCTTGGTGGTGCCGCCGGTGCGCGCCTGGGCCGCAGCGTGGGACTGGCTACCAGCCGAAACACCCTGCTGCGCTTGGTTCGGCAGGTGCCCCTGCCGCCGATCGTCACGCCAGTGGCATTGGGCGTGGACGACTGGGCCATGCGCAAGCGGTTTAGCTACGGGACCATACTGGTGGACCTCGACCGCCACCGCCCGGTGGCGCTGCTTCCTGACCGCGAAGCCGAAGCGTTTGCGGCATGGCTGCGCGACCATCCTGGCGTCGCCCTGATCTCCCGCGACCGCGCCAGCGCCTACGCCGCGGGAGGCCGCACGGGGGCACCTGACGCGGTGCAAGTGGCTGACCGCTTCCACCTGCTGCAGAACCTAGCTGAGGCGATGGAGCTGGCATTCACCGGTCACGCTCAGGAGTTGCGGGACGCCGAGCAGGCCCGGCGCCGGGATGCGGCGGCCGAGGGTGGCCCGGTTCGGCCCGACCCGCCACCACCGCCCAAGCGACCGTTGGCCATGGCCGTGGCACGCCGGGAGCAACGCATGACGACGCACCAACAGGTGTGGGACCTTTACCGCCAAGGTTGGTCGGGAGAGAAAATCGCCCGCCATCTCGGCATCGGACGCACGACCACTTACCGCCACCTCAAGAAGGAGATGTTCCCCGAGCGCAAGGGCCGCAGCGACGCTGGGCGCAGCTCCATGGACCCGTGGCGCGAATGGATCATCGAGCGCTGGAACAGGGGCCGGCGCAACGGCCGGCAAACCCTGCGCGACCTCCGGGCCAAGGGCTTCACCGGCAACTATGCGACAGTGCTGCGCTACCTTAATCGCCTGCGCGACGCGCAGCAGGGCGCGGCACTTCACCGCCCGCGGACGGTGCTCGGACCGCCCCCGGTTGCCGCACCTAGGCAGGTGCTGACGCCACGCACCGCGGCGTGGACCGTGCTGCGCCCGCCGGACCGGCGGGGCAGCGAGGAAAAGGCTCTGCTGGACAGGCTGCGTGAGGCCGCGCCCATCCTGGCGACGGCGGTAACCCTGGCAGAGGAGTTCGCTGCTCTGGTGCGCGGGCGCGAGCCGGAGCGCCTCGACCCTTGGCTGCGACGGGCGCAGGACAGCGCGGTGCCGGCGCTGCGGCAGTTCGCCAAACGGCTGTCGTCGGATTACGACGCCGTGCGCGCCGCGGTGACGCTGGCCTGGAGCAACGGCCAGGTCGAGGGACAGATCAATCGGCTGAAGACCATCAAGCGCCAGATGTATGGCCGGGCCAGCCTCGACCTGCTCGAACGCCGCTTCCTGCTCGCAGCATGATTACCAAAACTGGCCAAGACCCCGTTCTATGGCGGCACTCCGTTGTAGCCATCGACCTGCAGCACGCCCCGGAACTCGGCCAAGTGCCCAGCCGGGCGTTCGTTCTTACGGTCATCCGAGTAGACGTAAGCCGCCATCGGGTGGCCGGGACCGCCCCAAGGCCGGTCATCGACCGCGTAGCACCACAGTCGTCCTGTCTTGGTCCGCCCCCGGCCGGGATCGAGCACCGGCAGCGTCGTGTCGTCGGCGAACACCTTCGGTGCCGCCAGCACGGTGCCGAGCATTAGTTCGTAGAGGGGCGTCAGCCACCAGCACGCCCGTCCGACCCAGTTCGCCAGCGTCGAGCGGTCCAGCTTGATCCCCTGCCGCTCCAACATCTGCACCTGGCGATACAGCGGCAGTGAGTCCGCGAACTTGCTGACAACGACATGCGCCACCAGCGCCTCAGTCGGCATGCCGCCGTCAACAGGACGGTCGGGCGCGGGAGCAACGACGACGGCGCTCTCGCAGCCGTGGCAGGCATACCGCGGCCGCCGGGTCACTCGCACCCGTAACTGGGAGGGTACCATGTCGAGCTGCTCGGTTGTCAGCTCCCCGACGGCGTGCAGCGCGCGGCCGCAGTACGGACAAGCCCGGTTCTCGACGTCGACCACGACCTCGTAGCGCGGGAGATGCGCCGGTAGTGCGCCGTGGTTGCGGGCCGGCGCCTCGCCGCGCGGCTTGCGCGCCAGGCCGGCAGCAGCGGCCGCGGCGTCCTAGCCGGCCTGGTTGGCGGCGATGGCCTGCTCTAGCTCCTCAAGGGCCAGCCGCAGTTGGTCGGGCGTCAGCTGCTCGGACCGGCGGCCGAACTGATGCCGCGTCAGGCGCTGGATTAGCAGCCGCAGCTTGTCATTCTCAGCGGCGAGGTCGCTCTGCTGAAGCACCACCGTCCGCAGCATCAGCTGCAGGGTGGCGGCGTCGTCGGGCAGGGCGGAGAGATCGATCTGCACATCGAAATGATGACCGACGACGCCGCGTCGCGGCCAGCACTTTCAAGCCGACCGGCGGTTTTTTAGCCCGCCAGTTCCGGCCGCCTCACCGGCACCGGCGCGCGCCACTCGCAGCCGTCGAGCAGGGCCGCCAGCTGAGGCGCCGACAGCGCGATACGGCCGCTCGATGTCGCGGATGGCCACACGAATTGGCCTTGCTCCAGCCGCTTGGTCAGCATGCATAGGCCGATCCCGTCGTGCCAGATCAGCTTGATGAGCCCGGTGCGGCGGCCCCGAAAGGCAAATACGGCACCATCGAACGGATCGGCAGACAGGCCTTGCTGCACCAGCATCGCCAAACCCGTCATGCCCTTGCGCATGTCGGTCACCCCTCAGGCCAGGTAGACCCGCAGCCCGGACGCAGCGCGATCATCGGCCGTCGAGCGCGCCGAGCACGCGACGCAATGCGCGGCCGTCGACATGCGCGTCGACGCGCAGCGACACCCCGGAGGGCAGCACGATCTCGATCAAGCCATCAGCATGGGCCGCAGACGGAGGAGCAACCGGGGTCGGCGGCTTCGGCAGTGACGATGCTACTGTTGCGAAGTCAACGGCAGCAAACTGCATTGGCGCGCGAGTGACCACGGAGCCTGGCAGGCTCACCAACTGCTGGCGCCACGTATACAGCTGACCCGAGCTGATCCGGTATTTGCGGGCGACTTCGGTTGCGGTCAGATCCGGTCCGAGGCTCTCGGCGACGATCTGACGCTTTTGCTCGGCCGTCCACGAACGCCTGGGTTCAGCACGGGTTATTACCTCGACGCGAGCCGTACGAGTGCTCCTATGATCAGTCGTACGAGTGGTCTCAGCGTCCGCGACCAGGTCCGGCGTCATAATACCCATTCGCGAACCGGATCATGAATTGCTTACGCGCCGCCAGGTGTCGCCGACGCACCGCTTACACATCGCCTCAACGGCCGGCTTGATCATCCGCCCAACCATGGCGGTCTATGCCTGCACCAAGTTTGCTGCTCGCGCCATCTCAGAAGGCTTGCGCCAGGAAGCTGGCGAGAAGCTGCGTGTGACGGTCATCACGCCAGGCTTCGTCCACACCAACTTCGTGGGCGGCATCACGAACCCGGCCTCGCGTGGGCAGCTCGAAGCGTGA
>CAXSFF010000126.1:0-7188 GCA_964236035.1 uncultured Acetobacteraceae bacterium | reverse complement strand
ACGATGGCGTCGTCCACCAGGATGCCCGTCACCAGCGTGATCGCCAGCAGGCTGACGAAGTTGAGCGAGAAGCCCATCAGCTCCATGAAGAAGAACGCCGGCAGGATCGACAGCGGCAGCGCCACGGCGGCCAGCAGCGTCGCCCGCCAGTCGCGCAGGAACAGGAACACCACCAGCGTCGCCAGCGCCGCGCCCTCCAGCAGGGAGTGCATCGCCGACAGGTAGCCGCCATAGGTCGAGCGCACGCTGTCGTCGATCAGCGTCATCGACACCTCGGGGTGCGCAGCGGCGAGCGCGTCGAGCCGGGTGCGCACGCGGGCGGCGACATCGACGTCGCTGGCGCCCTTGGCGCGGAACACGGCGAAGGCGACCACGGGGGTATGGCCGTCGAGGCGGGCGAACTGCCGCGGCTCCTCGTAGCTGTCGACCACCTGGCCCAGTTCGTCCAGGCGCAGCTCGCGCCCGCCGGGCAGCACGATGCGGCTGGCGCCGAGGGCGGCGACGCCGGGTGCGTTGGCCAGGGTGCGGATGGCCTGCTCGCGGCCGCCGACCTCGCCGCGCCCGCCGGCCAGGTCGACGTTGGTGGCTCGGACCTGGTCGTTCACCTGGCCCGCCGTGATGCCGAGCGAGGCGAGCCGGTCGGGGTCCAGCAGCACCTGGATCTCCCGCGTGACGCCGCCGATGCGCGACACCCGGCCGACGCCGGCGACGCCTTGCAGGTCACGCAGCACGGTGTCGTCGATGAACCACGACAGCTGCTCGATGGTCATGTTGGGCGCGGCGGCGGCGAAGGTCTCGATCGACTGCCCCACCACGTCGATGCGCTCGATGATCGGCTCGTCGATGCCGCGCGGCAGGTCGCCGCGGATGCGCGCCACGGCGTCCTTCACGTCGTTCAGCGCGCGGTCGGTGTTGACCTCGAGCCGCATCTCGACGGTGGTGGTCGAGAGGCCGTCGGTGACGCTGGAGGTGACGTGCTTCACCCCCGCCACGTTGGCGATGGCGTCCTCGATCTTGCGGGTGACCTGCAGCTCCAGCTCGGCCGGCGCGGCGCCGCGTTCAGTGATGGTGACGGAGACGATCGGCACGTCGACGTTGGGCGCGCGGGTGATGGGAATGGTGCGGAACGACACCAGGCCCAGCACCAGCAGCACGGCGAACAGCACCATGGCCGGGATCGGCTTGCGGATCGACGCGCCGGAGATGTTCAGCCGCATCAGCTAGTTGGCCGCAACGGCGGTGACGCGGTCGCCGCCGCGGACGAAGGTGGCGGACACGCCGACCACCTCCTCGCCATCGGCCAGCCCGGCGGTGACCAACGCGCGGCCGCCGCTGCGCAGGCCGACGGTGACGGGGCGTGTCTCCACCAGGCCGTCGCGCACCACCTGCACCTTGGCGCCGTCCGGGTCGAACAGCACGGCGGACAGCGGCACCAGCACGCCGCGCAGTTGCGCGACCTCGACGCTGGCGCGGGCGAAGCCGCCGATCACGCCCGGGACGGCCTGGTCGAAGGCGATGCGGACCCGGCCGAGACGGCTCGTGCGGCTGACCTCCGGCGCCACCAGGCGGACGTGCGCGGCGGCGCCGTCCACGGTGGCCGGCTGCCCGGGACGCAGGCGGCCCAGGCGGTTTTCCGGCACGTCCGCCTCCAGTTCGACCGCGCCGTCCTGGATGATGCGGAACAGCGGCTCGCCATTCATGCCGACCACGGCGCCGAGCCGCGCCACCCGGCGGCTGACGATGCCCGCCACCGGCGCGCGGATCTCGCACCGCGCCAGGCGGACCTCCATCTCCTGCCGCTGCGCCAGCGCCAGGGCACGGTCGGCGACGGCGAGGCGCAGCGCGTTCTGCGCGTTGGCGACGCGCGCCGTGCCGATGGTGGCGGCCTGTTGCCGGGCGTCGAAGGTCTCGCGCGACGCGGCGCCCGTGGTCACCAGCTCGCGGGAGCGGGCGAAGGCGGCGTCGGCCTGCACGCGGGTCGCGTCGGCCTCCTGGATGGCGCTCTGCGCCTGGGCGATGCTGGCCTCGGCGTGGGCGAGCTGGGCGGCATTCTGCGCCAGGTTGGCGTCGATCACGTCATGCGACAGCTCCGCCAGCACCTGCCCGGCGGCGACGCGGTCGCCCTCCTCGGCCAGAATGCGGGTGGTGGCGAGCCCGTCGACCTGCGCGTTGACCAGCACCTCCTCGCGCGCGACCAGCGTGCCGGTCAGCACGATGGTCTCGGCCAGGGCGCCCTGGGTGGCGCGGGCCACCGTGACGGCGGGCGACCTGGCCGCATCGGGCGCGCCCGCAGCGCCAAGCAGGATGGCGAAGGCCAATAGGATGCGAGGACGGGACATGCCGGCTATATGGCACGTCCCGCATCAATGCACATGGTTCGCCGGGTCAGCCCTGGATGAAGGCCAGCAGGTCCTGGTTGAGCTTGTCCTTCTCGGTGAAGAACAGGCCGTGCGGCGCGCCCGCATACTCCTTCAGCACGGAGCCCGGGATCATCGCGGCGGCCACCCGGCCGGACTTGCCGATCGGCACGGTGGCGTCGGCGTCGCCGTGGACAATGAGCGTCGGCACCCGGAACGCCGCCATGTCGCGGCGGAAGTCGGTCTCCGAGAACGCCCGCACGCAGTCGAGCGTCGCCTTCGGCGAGCCCATCAGCGCCATCATCAGCGACCATTGCAGGATTTCGCTGGTGACGGTGAAGTTCAGCAGCCCGGCGCCGAAGAACTGCTTGCCGAACGTCGCCAGGAAGTTGGGCCGGTCCGCCCGCAGGCCGTCGATGATCTGGTCGAACGTGGCCCGCGGAACGCCGTCCGGGTTGTCGGACGCCTGCACGAGGTACGGCGTCACCGCCGCGATCAGCGCCGCCTTGGCCACCCGCGCGCCGCCGTGGCGGCTCATGTAGCGCGCCACCTCGCCGCCGCCCATGGAGAAGCCGACCAGCGTCGCGTCATGCAGGTCCAGCGCGTCGAGCACGGCCTTCAGGTCGTCGGCCAAGGTGTCGTAGTCGTAGCCGCTCCACGGCTGGCTTGAACGCCCGAACCCGCGGCGGTCATAGGCCACCACGCGCAGGCCCTGCGACGCCAGGAACACCGACTGGTACTCCCACATGTCGGAGTCGAGCGGCCAGCCATGGATCAGCACGACCGGACGGCCAGCGCCCCAATCGTTGTAGAACAGCGTGGTCTTGTCAGCGGTTTCCAGAAACGGCATGGCACCCTCCATCGGAACGGCTGCAACGGCCATGTCCCATTGTACGCTGCCAGACCCGCTAATAACAAGTCTGCGAGCAAGACACGATCCAGGCCTTCCCGGCGTTTGCTGGGATCACCTGTGGATCGAGGGACACATGTCCGACCGAGAGGCTATGGGCGAGAAGCCTGCCGGACTGACGCAGGACATGCTCGACCGTTCGGGCCGCGGCTTGATCGACCAGCACGTCTTCGACGCTGCCGTGCGCAAGACCCGCATGCCGATGTCCCTGTCCGATCCCAACCTGCCGGATGCCCCGTTGATCTACGTCAACGATGCGTTCGCGGCGCTGACCGGCTACCGTCCGGATGAGGCGGTCGGCCGCAACTGCCGCTTCCTGCAAGGCCCGGGCACCGACCCGGCCTCCGTGCAACGCATCCGCGACGCCGTGGCGCAGCGGCGGCCCATCACGGAGGACCTCTACAACTATCGCAAGGACGGCTCCGGGTTCTGGAACTCCCTGTTCGTCAGCCCCGTGTTCGACGACGATGGCAGGCTGAGCTACCTCTTCGCCAGCCAGAGCGACATCAGCTACCGCCGCGAGGCCCTGCGGCGGCAGACGCAGCGGCTGGACAGCATGAGCGCCCTGGTGGCCGGGGTCGCCCACGAGTTCAACAACCTGATGACGGTCGTGCTGGGAAGCCTGGAGCAGGTTGCGGCCCGGTCCGCCGATGCCGGCATCAGCCGCTACCTGGAGCGGGCCGACCAGGCGGCGCAACGCGCCGGCAAGTTCGCCAACGAGCTGCTGTCGCTGGCCGGCCGGGAATGCCAGGAGATCAGCGTCCTCGACATCTCCGAGCTGTTGCGCGCGTCGGCGCCGACCCTGACGCGGGCGATCGGGCCGGACGTCACCATCGACCTGGACCTGGCGCCCGCGACCCTGGTGCGGCTCGACCGCGAGCGGTTCGAACGGGTGCTGTTCAACCTGATCCACAATGCCCGCGACGCGATGCCCGGCGGCGGGCGGATCACCTTGCAGACCAGGGTGCTGCCGGGGCCCGCGGCGGCGTTGGATGGGCGCGACACGGTCGAGCTGGTGGTGGCGGACACGGGGGCCGGCATGTCCCCGCCCGTCAAGAAGCGGGCGACGGAGCTGTTCTTCACCACCAAGGCGGCCGGCGACAGCACGGGGCTGGGGCTGTTCCTGACCTTGGAGTTCGTCGACGAGGTCGGCGGCCGCCTGTCGATCAACAGCGAGGTCGGCCAGGGCACCACGGTCAGCCTGATGTTCCCGCACGCCACGGCGGCCAGGCCGGACGCCAGCCAGGACGCGCTCGGCGATTGACATTGCCGTCTGCCGGACCCAATGGTTTCCGCGTCATGACGCACGCCCCGGCCCTCGACCTGCGACTTCGCGGCCCGTCCTCCTGAGAGAGGCGGGTTTGCCGTTCGCGCTAGGTGCCGCATGATGCCCAAGCCACCTGTCTGCCGCTTCGCAGCGGCGTCTTCGTCCCGGACAAGCCAGCGGCCGAGCGGCGGTCGCTAGCGCACTGCTCCGGGACATCCTTCCAGAGATCGGCGGAAACGCTCCATGATGATCCAGCCACGCCTGAAATACCGTCCCGCCCTGCCGCCCATCGACCTGCCCGACCGGCAATGGCCGTCGCGCGCCATCACCCAGGCGCCGCAATGGTGCGCGGTCGACCTGCGCGACGGCAACCAGGCGCTGGTCAAGCCCATGGGCCATGAGCGCAAGCTGCGCATGTTCGACACCCTGGTGGCGATGGGCTTCAAGGAGATCGAGGTCGGCTTCCCCTCCGCCTCGCAGACCGACTTCGACTTCACCCGGTTCCTGATCGAGTCCGGCCGCATCCCCGACGACGTCGCCATCCAGGTGCTGACGCAGGCGCGCGAGGAGCTGATCCGCCGCACCTTCGACAGCCTGGCCGGCGCCCGCAACGCCATCGTGCACCTGTACAACTCGACGTCGGAGCTGCAGCGCCGGGTGGTGTTCGGCCTGGGGCGCGACGGCGTGCGCGACATCGCCGTGCGCGGGGCTGAGCTGGTCATGGCGCTGACCCGCGAGCGGGGGATGCAGGGCGCGATCCGCCACCAGTACTCGCCGGAAAGCTTCATGGGCACCGAGCTGGACTTCGCCAAGGAGGTCTGCGAGGCGGTGATGGACGTGTACCAGCCGACGCCGGCCAACCGCCTGATCCTGAACCTGCCGCTGACGGTGGAGATGGCAACGCCCAACGTCTACGCCGACCAGATCGAGTGGATGGGCCGCAACATCCGCAACCGCGGCAGCGTCATCATCTCCCTGCACCCGCACAACGACCGCGGCACGGGCGTCGCGGCGACGGAGCTGGCGCTGATGGCCGGCGCCGACCGCGTCGAGGGCACGCTGTTCGGCAACGGCGAGCGCACCGGCAACGTCTGCCTGGTCACGGTCGCCGGCAACATGATGATGCTGGGCGTCGACCCGGCGCTCGACATCTCCAACGTCGGCGCCCTGGTCGGGGTGGCGGAATACTGCAACCAGCTGCCGGTTCACCCGCGCCACCCGTATGCCGGCGAATTGGTGTTCACGGCGTTCTCCGGCTCGCACCAGGACGCCATCAAGAAGGGCTTCAAGGCGCTGGAGGCGTCGGAGTCGTCCGTGTGGGAGGTGCCTTACCTGGCGATCGACCCCAAGGATGTCGGCGCGAGCTACGAGACGGTGATCCGCATCAACTCGCAATCCGGCAAGGGCGGCGTCGCCTACGTGCTGGAGACGGAGCGCGGGCTGGAGCTGCCGCGGGCGTTGCAGGTGGAGTTCTCCGCGTCCGTGCAGGCGATCGCCGATGCCGAGGGGGTGGAGCTGTCGTCGGACCGGCTGTGGCGGGCGTTCGCGGCGGATTACCTGGAGGGCGGCCGGTACGCCTTCGTCTCGCACGAGACGGTTCGCGACGGCGTGGTAGCGCAAATCCGCGACGAGGGCGTGGCGAAGACGGTGACGGGGGCGGGCAACGGCCCGATCGACGGCTTCATGGACGCGATGCGGCGCGAAAGCGGCCTCGACATCGACGTCGCCCGCTACCACGAGCACGCCATCGGCTCTGGCGCCAACGCCAGCGCGGTCGCCTACGTCGAGCTGCGGCTGGCGGACGGCACGGCGCTGTTCGGCGTCGGCATCGACCGCAACATCGTGGTGGCGTCGCTGCAGGCGGTGCTGTCCGGCGTCAACCGGGCGCTGAAGCGGACCGTGGCCGTGGTGGCGGACGCCGCCTGACTTCTCCTCCCCTTGTGGGAGGAGGCCGGGAGGAAGGGTAGCTACATCAACCACCCAGCGCGCGGCCACCCCTCCCCTAACCCCTCCCGCAAGGGGAGGGGAAAAGTCAGATCACTCCCACTCGATGGTGCCGGGCGGCTTGCTGGTAATGTCATAGGTGACGCGGTTGATGCCGCGCACCTCGCCCACGATTCGCCCGGCGACGCGGCCGAGGAAGCCCATGTCGAACGGGTAGAACTCCGCCGTCATGCCGTCCGTGCTGGTCACGGCGCGCAGGGCGCAGACCTGGTCGTAGGTGCGCGTGTCGCCCATCACGCCGACGCTGCGCACCGGCAGCAGCACGGCGAACGCCTGCCAGATCGCGTCGTACAGCCCGGCCAGGCGAATCTCCTCCAGGAAGATCGCGTCCACGTGGCGCAGGATCGCCAACGCCTCCCGCGTGACGGCGCCGGGGATGCGGATCGCCAGCCCCGGCCCGGGAAACGGATGCCGCCCGACCAGCGCGTCCGGCAGACCAAGCTCGCGGGCCAGCTTGCGCACCTCGTCCTTGAACAGCTCGCGCAGCGGCTCCACCAGCTGCATCCGCATGCGCGCCGGCAGGCCGCCGACGTTGTGGTGGCTTTTTATGGTGACGCTCGGCCCGCCGGCGACGCTGACGCTCTCGATCACGTCCGGGTACAGCGTGCCCTGCGCCAGGAAGTCGGCGCCGCCGATGCGGGCCGCCTCCT
>CAXSFF010000125.1:0-7213 GCA_964236035.1 uncultured Acetobacteraceae bacterium | reverse complement strand
CCCGGCCTGGGTGATGTCGGCGGCGACCCTGCGAGACCGGCTGGCCGCGTTGCAGAACGCGTTCCGGCCGCTCGGGGCGCACATCCACTACGCCGTCAAGGCCAACGGCCACCTCGCCGTGCTGCGCCTGCTGGCCCAGGGCGGCGCCGGCGCGGACGTGGTCAGCCTCGGCGAGCTGCGCCGCGCCGAACGCGCCGGCATCGCGCCCGGCGGCATCGTGTTCTCCGGAGTCGGCAAGTCGCCGGCCGAGCTGGAGGCTGCCGTCGCCGCCGGCATCGCCCAGCTCAACGTCGAAAGCGCGGAGGAGCTTGCCATGCTGAGCGCCGCCGCCGGGCGGGCCGGGCGCACCGCGCGGGTGGCGCTGCGCATGAACCCGGACGTGGACGCCGGCACCCATGCCAAGATCACCACGGGGCGCGCCGACAACAAGTTCGGCGTCGGGCTGGACGACATGCCCGGGCTGTATGCCCACGCCGCCGGGCTGTCCGGGATCGAGCCGATCGGCCTTGCTCTGCACATCGGCAGCCAGATCGCCGCCATGGCGCCATACCGGGCGGCGTACGCGCGGGCCGCCGAGATGGTCGGCGCATTGCGCGGGGCCGGGCATGCGGTGAGCACCATGGATTGCGGCGGCGGCCTCGGCATCCGCTACCGCGACGAGGCTGAGGGTTCGCCCGCGGCGCTGGCCGGCGTCATCGCGCAGGCGTTCGGCGGCCTGGGCCTGACGCTGATGATCGAGCCGGGGCGCTGGCTTGCCGGCCCGGCGGGGCTGTTGCTGGCCAGCGTGGTGCTGACCAAGACGACGGGCCGACGCCGCTTCCTGGTGCTGGATGCCGGGATGAACGACTTGGTGCGCCCGGCGCTGTACGACGCCTGGCACGCCATCGTGCCGCTGTCGGCGGTGGCAGCCGCGTCGCCCGCGTTCCCCGTCGACGTGGTCGGCCCCGTGTGCGAGACGGGGGACACCTTCGCGCGACAACGCGCCCTGCCGGAACTGGCGCCGAATTCCTGCGTGGCGATCCTGGACACGGGTGCGTATGGTTCCGTCATGAGCTCGACATACAACGCCCGTCCCTTGGCGGCGCAGGTGATGGTGGACGGCAGCCGCTGGGCCGTGATCCGCCCGCGCCAGGCGCCGGAGACCCTATGGCAGCACGAGAGCATCCCGGAGTGGCTCGCCTGAGCCCGGCGGAGTCCGTGCAGCGCCGTCTGGCCACGTTGCGGTCGCGCGCGCGCCTGGTGCTGTGGGTGGAGCGGCTGTGGCCCGCGCTGTGGCCGGCACTCGGGTTGTTGGGCGCGGGCGCGGTGGCGGCGCTGTTCGACCTGCCGGCGTTGCTGCTGCCCTTGGTTCACTGGTTCGCCCTGCTGGCGCTGGCCGCCGGCTGCGGCTGGCTGCTGTGGCGCGGCCTGCACCGGCTGCGGCCGCCCAACGAGGCCGAAATCGACCGCCGCCTGGAGCTGAACGGCGGCGTCGCCCACCGGCCGCTCACGGTGCTGGACGACCGGCCAGCGCTGCAAAGCCCGGACGCCACCGCGCTGTGGCAGGCGCATGTGCGCCGCGCGGCTGACCAGGTGGCGCGGCTGCGCTCGGGCTGGCCGCATCAAGGGCTGGAGCGGGTCGACCAGCTCGCGTTGCGCGGACTGCTGGTGGTGTTGCTCGCCGCCGGGCTGGTGGTGGCCGGGCCGGATGCGCCGGGGCGGCTGCTGCGCGCGGCGACGCCGGGGCTGTTGCTCGGCCCCGCCGCGCCGGAGCCGCTGCTGCAAGCCTGGGTCACGCCGCCCAGCTACACGGGGCTGCCGCCGCTGTTCCTGCGGCCCGGCGACGCCACCGTCTCCGTGCCCGCCGGGTCGCATTTGACCGTCAGCCTCACCGGCGGCACGGGCGAGCCGAGCCTGTCGCTGGCGGGCGACACCCAGGCGTTCCATCCGCTCGACGCCACCAGTTGGCAGGCGGAGCGCGATGTCGGGTCCGGCGGTCCGCTGGTGGTGACGCGCCGCGGCCGCACCCAGGGCCAGTGGACCCTCGCCATCGTGCCGGACCTGCCGCCGGTGGTGGCGTGGGCCTCGCCGCCCGGCGCCGGCACCGCCCAACGCAAGCTGCAGACCCGGCTGCCGTGGACCGCCGCCGACGATTACGGCGTGGTGTCGCTGCAGGCCGAGCTGCGGCTGCGCGACCGCCCGGCGGCGGAGCCCGTCATCGTGACCATTCCGCTGCCGGCCAATGCGCCGAAGCAGGCGAAGGGCGTGCAGACCCAGGACCTGACCGGCAACCCGTGGGCCGGGCTGCCCGTGGTGGCGATGCTGGTCGGCAAGGACGCGCCGGGCCAGCACGGCACCAGCCCGGCGGTCGAGTTCACCCTGCCGGAACGCAGCTTCAAGAACCCGCTGGCCCGCGCCGTGATCGACATCCGCAAGCGCCTGGCGTTGGCGCCGGAGGACCACGCCCAGGAAGGCGCCGACCTGGCCGCGCTGGCGGAGGCGCCGGAGACGTTCGACAACAACACCAGCGTGTTCCTGTTGCTGAGCACCACGGCCAGCCTGGTCGGGCGCAGCGCCGCGCCGGCCGACGTGGCGGAGGCGCAGCAGCGGCTGTGGACGCTGGCGCTGCAGTTGGAGGACGACGCCGTGTCGCGCACCGCGCAGGCACTGGCCACGGCGCGCGATGCGCTGAAGCAGTCCGCCGACCCGGCCAAGCCGGACGCCAGGCAGCCCACCGACATGGACCGCAAGGCCGAGGCGCTGCGGCAGGCGATCCAGAAGCACCTGCAGGCGCTGGCGGAGAAGGCCCGCCGCGACGGCACCATGATGCCGTTCGACCCGCACGCCCGCACCCTGAACCAGCGCGACTTCGACAAGCTGACGCGGGAGATGCAGCAGGCCGCCCGCGCCGGACGCACGGACGAGGCGCGCGACAAGATGGCTCAACTGGAACGCATGCTGGACCAACTGAAGCAGGCGGAAGCCAACCCCGGCGACCGCAAGCAGGCGCAGCAGCAGCGCCAGAAGGGCCGCCAGCAGATGGGCGCGGCCGAAGACCTGGTGCAGCGCGAGACCGTCCTCAAGCAGCACGCCCAAGAGCGTCCGGAGCCGGATGCGGCGGCGCAGCGCAAGATGGACACAGCGCAGCAGAAGGCGATGCGGCGGGCGCTGGGCGAGATGATGCAGCAGTTCGGCGACCTCACCGGCAAGGTCCCGGACGAGCTCAGCCAGGCCGACCTCGCCATGCGCGACGCGGCCGGCGCGCTGGCCGCGGGGCAGGACCCGGCCGCGGGCACGTCGGAGCAGCGCGCCATCGAGGCGTTGCAGAAGGGCGAGCAGCAGATGAGCCAGCAGATGGCCAGCTCGCTTGGCATCTCCGTGCAGCCCGGCGAGGGCGAGGGCCAACCCGGCGACCAGATGAGCCAAGGCGACGGCACGGGCGACAGCGCCGGCGACAGCCAGGCCGAGGGAGACGGCAACCAGGATGCCGACAACGGCCCCAACGGCCAGTCCGGCAACGGCGACGACCCGCGCGACCCGCTGGGCCGGCCGACGCGGGACGGCACCTCCGGCCGCGCCGACGGCGGCAACGTGCACGTGCCGGATCAGATGGAGCGTGCCCGCACCCGCGACATCCAAGCCGAACTGCGCCGTCGCGGAGCCGACCGTACCCGCCCGGTGGGCGAGTTGGATTACATCAATCGGCTGTTGAAGGCGTTCTAGCCAAGCCCACTCACATCAACGGTATTAGGAACCGGCTTCAGCCGTCATTGCGAGGAGCGCTTGCGACGTGGCAATCCAGAGCCGCAGAGCCGCACGAGGCAGGTTCGCCATGTCGCTCCTGGATTGCCACACCGCCAAGCGACGGTTCGCAATGACGGCTGCCGAGTTGGCAGGTCATCGTCCAACGCCGCTGGCATCATTCACTTGGAAGACTTGCCAGACGCAAAGTCGTTCTGACGGACCGCATCAATGAAAGCCTCAATTCGAGCGGGATCCTTGACTCCGCGCGTCCGCTCGACCCCGGAACTGACATCGACCGCGGGCGCCCCGGTCCGTGCGATGGCGTCGGCAACGGTCTTGGGCGTAAGGCCACCCGCCAGCAACCATGCGCCTGGCGCTGACCAGCCATCCAGGATCGACCAATCGAACGGCACCGCGTTGCCCCCCGGCAAGGTCGCGCCTTGCCGGGGCTTGGCGTCGAGCAACAACGCATCCTCGCCCGACATGGCGGTCGGCAGGTCGCGGGTGCAATTGATGCCTACGGTTCGCCATACCGGCAGGCCGAAGCGGTGGCGGATATCGGTCACGCGGGCCGCCGGGGCAACGAGTTGCAGCACGTCGAGCGGCATCGTCGCCAAGGTGTCGGCGATCTCGGCATCGTTCGGCTCGACGAACAGGCCCACCCGCAACGGTCCGCCGGGCTGGCATAATCCCGCGGCCCGTTGTGGCGTCACGAAGCGGGGCGAAGGCGGGAAGAACACGAACCCCATCCAGTCCGCGGTCACCGCCGCCTCATAAGCCTCGGGGCTGTTGATGCCGCAGATCTTGACCCGAACAGCGATGTCAGCCCTCGATGGTGCGTAGGCCGGTGCCCGGTCTGGCCAGGTTCGAGTTCATCGGACCCGTCACCACCACCTGCTGGCGGCGCAGCGTCTCCACCTCGCCCTCCAGGGTGCGGACGCGCTTCTCGGCCCGGCGGGCGCGGCGGCGCTGGGTCAACGAGGCGAGCCACGTCACGATCGCGCCGAGGATGAAGAACACGGCGCTCACCACCAGCACGGCGACCGACAACGGCACCTGCAGCTGCAGGTCGGTGGGCCAGAAGGCAAGCGACACGGGAGCCATGTTCGACAGCGCGAACACCACCAGGATCAGCAGGAACGGCGCGACGAAGATCAGTCCCAGCATGTCAGGCCATCGCCCGTTCGCCACGCGTGGCCCGCGCCGGCTTGCCGTGGTTCACCCGCTCGCGCAGCTCCTTGCCGGCCTTGAAGAACGGCACCGCCTTCTCGTCGACCGGAACGGCCTCGCCGGTGCGCGGGTTGCGGCCGGTGCGGGCGTCGCGCCGCTTCACGGTGAAGGCGCCGAAACCACGCAGCTCCACCCGCTCGCCGCGGGACAGCGCCGCCGTGATCTCATCGAAGATCGTTGCCACTATGGTTTCCACGTCCCGGCCGAGCAGGTGGGGATTGGCCGCCGCCAGTTCGGCGATCAATTCCGATTTCGTCATCGTCGAGACACTCCCCTACAACGAACACGCTGCCAGAGAGGGATTGGTGCGTCAAGGTAAGGCCTTGTCACACCAGCATAATATCTTGGCTATGAGGCGCCGGGCTGCCAGATCGCCCAGGCGCCGGGCTGCGGCAAGGCGACGGTCCAGGCCGCCGGCCACAGGTTCGACAGCATGGCGCCGAAGGTTCGTTCGTACAACGAGCCCTGCTTCACGTCGCTGATCGGCAGGCTGGCGGACACCTGCTTCTCGCGCGCCAGCCAGGCCCGCGCCTCCGTCTCGCCGCCGATCTCGTCGATCAGGCCGAGCGCCAGCGCCTGCCGCCCCGTGTAGGCGCGGCCGTCCGCCAACTGCCGCACCCGCGCCTCGTCCAGGTGCCGCCCGCTGGCGACCATGGCGACGAACTGGCCGAACATGTCCATCACCAGGCCGTGCAGGTACTCGCGGCCCTCCGGCGACAGGCCCTTGGTGAAGCTCGGCTGGTCCTTCAGCGGCCCCGAGGTGATCGCCTCCGCGCTGACGCCCAAGGTGTTGAGCAAGCCGCCGACATTGCCCGTCTCCAGGATCACGCCGATCGAGCCGGTCAGCGTGGAGTCCATCGCGAAGATGCGCGCGGCCGGCAGGCTGATCATGTAGCCGGCCGAAGCCGCAGTGCCGCCCATGACGGTCACCACGGGCTTCGCCGCCGCCAGCCGCATAAGAGCCGAGTGCAGGGCCTCGCCGCCCGCCACGCTGCCGCCCGGGCTTTCGACCGCCACGATCACCGCGGCCACGGAGTCGTTGCGGCCCAGCGCCTCGATCTCGTCCAGCCGCTTGCGGTCGTTGGTGATCACTCCTGTGACCGGCAGCCGCGCCACGTGCCGTCCGACCGTCGCGCCGATTGACCCGGCGCCGGCCACGCCACCGGCAACCACCAGCGCCAGCACGCCGAACACCCGCCAGAAAACCAGGCGGCGCTTGAGGCGCCGCCGGTCCAGCAGCAGGTCCGCCTCGGGGCTGCTCGGCAACTACTCGCCGCCGGACTGCTGGTTGCGGCGACGGATCGCGGCCCCCAGGATGTCGCCCAGCGATGCGCCGCTGTCGGAGGTGCCGAACTCGGCCACCGCCTGCTTGTCCTCCTCGATCTCGCGCCCCTTGATGGTGAGCGAGAGCTTGCGGGCGGCGCGGTCGATCGCCGTGATCTTGGCGTCCACCTTCTCGCCGACGGCGAAGCGGTCCGGACGCTGGTCGGACTTGTCGCGCGCCAGCTCGGCCCGGCGGATGAAGCCCGTCAGCACCTCGTCGACCATCACCTCGATGCCGTTCGCCTGCACCGCCGTCACCACGCAGGTGACGACCTGGCCCTTGGCGACGCGGCCGAGGATGTCGGCCGCCGGGTCGTCCTGCATCTGCTTGATGCCGAGGCTGATGCGCTCCTTCTCGACGTCGACGTCGAGCACCTTGGCCTTGAGGATGGCGCCCTTCTCGTAGCCGGCCATCGCCGCCTCGCCCTGCTCGTCCCAGGAGATGTCGGACATGTGCACCATGCCGTCGACGTCGGCGGAGATGCCGATGAACAGGCCGAACTCGGTGATGTTGCGCAGTTCGCCCTCGACCACGCTGCCCACGGGGTGCTGCTCCAGGAACTCCTCCCACGGGTTGCGCTGCACCTGCTTGAGGCCCAGCGAGATGCGCCGCTTGGAGCTGTCCACGTCCAGCACCATCACGTCGACTTCCTGGGAAGTGGCGACGATCTTGCCGGGGTGGACGTTCTTCTTGGTCCAACTCATCTCGGAGACGTGGACCAGGCCCTCGACGCCCGGCTCCAGCTCCACGAAGGCGCCGTAGTCGGTGATGTTGGTGACGCGCCCCGTGTACTTGGCGCCCGGCGGGTACTTCGCCGCCACGCCCTCCCACGGATCGGCCTCGAGCTGCTTCATGCCGAGGCTGATGCGCTGGGTCTCGGCGTTGAAGCGGATCACCTGCACGCGCACGGCCTGGCCGATCTGCAGCGCCTCGCTC
>CAXSFF010000124.1:0-7219 GCA_964236035.1 uncultured Acetobacteraceae bacterium | reverse complement strand
TCTCGATGCTCAGGGGTTGGCCGGCCTCGAAGGCCACGGCGGCGCGCACGTCCATAGTTACTACTCCAAAAGCCGAGTTCTCGACCAAGCAACGGACCTTGACTTAGGCTGCAGACATCTTGTCGGCTTCAACATCGCCTGCTTGGGACCGCTCATCAGTTCAAGTGATGACGGCCTCCAGCGAGGCACCGTCTTTATCGAGGGTGCGTTGCAGCATTCGTCGGGCTTCGATCCCGGCCTGGTCGCACAGGACCGAAATCTCCAAAGTTTCCCGCCCGCGTTGGTCCTGCCGGACCATAGTCTCCGTGGCTTCCAGGATAGCCTGATCCTCGATGAAGGTCGCGGTGATGCGGGCCTTCAATGCGTCGGCAGTTCCAACCTCATGTCCGTAGTCCTGAGAGAAGTACCACCAGTAGTAACAGTGGCTTTCATCGATGGGCGTCGTGGCGTGCAAGATGCGCAACGCGAAGCTACGCCGGCCGTTGGGTCCGGCGTCCTTATCCTCGATGTCGACGCCGGCCAACTGCAACGCAGGCGAAACGTAGGTGCCCCAGGCACTACGGTCGACCGGGCGCTCGCACCCGATACCGGTCGGGACGCCATAGTGGGCCGGCAGAGGCGAATTCAGGAAGGTTTGGTTATAGCCGACGCTGTTCGAAGTTCGTGCAACAGTCGGTGGGCTTGTCCAGTCAGTGACCGCAAGCGTGTTCGCGTGCACGTAGGCGAAATGACTGAGGTCCAGCACGTTCTCCTTCAACGCCATGTAGTTGCATGAGAACTCCATGGCACCGGCAGCCGTGAGCCGAGCTGGATCCACCGTCCAGCCCAAGTCCGGAAGCTGTTCTGCGGGATCGACGCGCGCAGGATCGCCGGTCCAGATCCATACAAAGGGCGCCTGTTCCAGGACCGGGTAGCTTCGCACCTTCGCGACCGACGGCACCTTCGTCTGTGTGGGAATGAGAGTACAGCCACCATCCGGACCGAACTGCAGGCCGTGGTAGCGGCAGACGATGTCGTTGCCCTTGATCCAGCCCATTGAAAGCGGAGCCCAGCGATGCGGACAACGGTTGTCGAGCGCGACCACCTTGCCGTTCCCACCCCGGTAGAGGACGATCGGCAGGCCCAGTATCCAGCGCTGTACGGGCTCGGCCCCGATTTCCGAGACGGTCGCCGCCACCCACCACTGGTTCTCCGGATAGTTGGGCTGGCGCAGCCCGGCCGGATTGCTAACCCTCACCGGGATTGACTTGGTCATGTCAGGCCTCACTGTTGAGCTGTCGGCTAGAAAAATGGCCAAGCGATACGATGTGGTCGTTAGGGAATTGCCGTAACGCCCCGGCGTGTTGGCCTCGCGTAGGAGGGCATCGCCAACGCCAGTGCGGCCACTACGACGCCGAGCACCGAGAACAGCACGAGGCCGGCCCGGTACGCGCCCAACTGGTCGAAGCTCGATCCCAGGATCACCGGCCCGGTGCCGGCCCCCAAGGAGTAAAGACCGAACGCGATCCCGTAGAGCCGGCCATAGGCGGCCTGATCGAAATATCGACGGATGAGGAATGAGATCAGGTCGACCTCGGCGCCCAGGGCACCGCCCAGGAGGACGGCCGCGAAATAGCCAGCCGCCGGACCTTCCCCGAACGCCAGCAGCAGCGGCACGCTCGCGGCGACGAGGGAGACGACTGCCAGCACATAGGGCGCGTGCACGCGATCAAGGATCCAGCCGGACCCACCACGCCCAACCACCACCGCCAGCCCGGAAAGCCCGGCGATGCGCGCGGCCTCGGCCGGCGTGATGCCAAGGTCCACCATCATCGGGACGAGATGCGCCAGCGTGCCGACACTGACGATTCCTAGTAGAACGAAGGCCGTCGCCAGAAGGAGGTAGGCCCGCGTTCGCAGCATGCTTCGGAGCGAAAGCCCGCCCCGCTCGCTTGGCCGGACAATCGGGCCGGGCACGTTCCGTGTGGCGACCAGCGCCGCCGGCAGCGTGACGACAAAGGTGAGCAACCCAAGACATACGTAGGCCGTACGCCATCCGAACTCAGCCAGCAGGAATTGCGCGAGCGGCGGCAGCACCGCGGCACCAAGCCCGACCCCCATGAGCGACAGGCCAAGCGCCAGGCCGAGCTTGCTGTCGAACAGCCGGACCATGACCGCCGAGTAGCCGATCGGCGAGGCAGCGCCGCCAAGGATGGGGATTGCGGCGAACACGAGGTACAAGTGCCAGAGGTGCGGCGTCAGCAGGGCAAGCGAAGCGATCAGGCACGACAGCGTGGCCAGGCAGAACAAGATCACCCGGCGCGGGCCCAATCGGTCTGACAGCAGGCCCCATATCACCGACCCGAAGGTCAGGCCGTATTGAAAGAATGCGAGAGCCGCAAACAGGCCGGTGCGGCTCCAGCCGAACTCGGCGGTCAGCGGCCGTGCGAATACGCCGAACGAGTAAAGCGCCAGCGTGCCCGTGCTCATGGTCAGGCCGATTGCGGCGCCCCCGACGCCCAGCCAGTCACGATCCAGTGCCACATCACGCCGAATCGACCCCGAACTGGACAAGGCGGGCGCAACCGGCACGGCATCGTTGATCCCACCACGCATCGTCCGCCCCCGTGTCGCCGCAAGTTCGTTGCGCCCGCATGATCATGCCGGCACCGCTCGCCATGTTTGGTCAGGATATGTTACTAGAGGGAACGTATTGGGTGTGCAAGGGCGGAACAACCGGCAATTTGCGTCGAGATGCCGCTTTCCAACACGACCTGCCTACGGCCCGGTGACCGGCGTACCTTGCCGACCTAGTCAGATTGCCTCACTGATCCAGTGTCGGCCGTTGTCCGAAAACGACATCTGCCGCCGCATTTGGAGGGTCGCTGCTGATGGTCACGACGTTGCCTCTGCCTCGTCTCGTTTTCGGTGACGGGGCTCTCGCGGCACTTCCTGCCGAGCTTGCCGCGCTCGGCGTTTTGCGTCCGCTGCTGATCAGCGACCGTGGGCTTGAGCGGGCCGGCGTGGTGACGCTCGTCGTGCGGATGCTGCCCGGAGCCACCCTATTCCTGGACGTGCCCGAGAATCCAACCCTCTACGGCGCCGATGCCGCCGTGGCAGCCTATCGAACGGCGGATTGCGACGGGGTCGTGGCGGTCGGCGGCGGCTCCGTCCTCGACACGGCCAAGTTCGTGGCGGCCCTTGCTGGAGGCGGCTTGGTGAGCGCTGCCGAGCTGCATGGCCGGCCAGATCAGATCACCTCCGTGGCGCCGCTCGTCGCGATACCCACCACCGTCGGCACCGGCAGCGAGAGCTCGCCCGTCGCCGCGTTGCATGCCGATCCGCGTGGGCTTGCCGTTGGAACGCGGAGCCCCCGCTTGGTCCCGCCTGTCGCGATCTGCGATCCAACCCTCGCCCGCACGCTGCCACGCCGGCTGATAGCGGCAACCGGCATCGATGCGCTGTCCCACTGCCTTGAAGGCTTTTTTGCCGAGCCTGCGAACCCGGTCATCGACGCGCTGGCTCTCGATGGCATGGCACGCGTGTGGAGCGACATCGCGGCAGCCGTTGAACCTGGGGGCGACGCGGCGCGGGGTTCGTTGATGGCGGCAGCGTTCGCGGGTGGGGCAGCGATCCACAAAGGGCTTGGTCCGGCGCACGTCATGGCATTGGCCTGCGGAGACCAGGACCTGCACCACGGAATCCTGGTTGCGGCCGCTTTGCCTGCGATCGTGGCATTGGTGGCGCCCCACGCGCCGATCAAGGCGGCTCGGGTCGCTGTGGCACTCGGCCTCGGCAGTGCCGTCGAAATACCTGACGCCCTGCGAGCCTTGAACCGCATCCTCGGCCTGCCTGCCAGCTACCGAGAGGCTGGCTATCGGACGACCTCGACAGAGGCCCTCGTGGACAGCATGGTCGCCAGCCCGTTCAATCGAGCGAGCCCCTACGTGCCGACCAGGGAGGAATATCGCTCGACTGTCCAGAATTTGCTGAGTTGACGGTGTATCCGACACGGCCCGGATGTTGCTAACACAAGCCTGCCGACCCGCCGCGCGAGTGGGGGCAGTAGGAGTGTGGAAGTGCCTGTACAGAGCGTCGATTGGCGAAGCCGGAACATTGGGCGCTTGATGCTATGTGCGGCCGATGCGTTCGTGACGGACAAGCTGCGGGAAATCGACGATGGCGGGTTCGGGCCGGTGACCCAGGTTCATATCGCCCTGCTCCAAAGCCTGGACCTGGACGGCACCCGGCTGACCCTGCTTGCGGAGCGGGCGCAGATGACGAAGCAGAGCATGCTCGAGTTGGTCGACAAGGCCGAAGCGCTCGGCCTCGTCGAACGCCAGCCTGACCCGGTCGACGGCAGGGCGAAGGTCGTCGCCTTCACGCTCAGAGGGCTGCAGATGATGGGCCGCCTGCGCGACGGCGTCGCCGAGGCGGAACGGCGCATGGCCGGCGCCACCGGCGCGCCGTTCGTCCCCCGGATGAAGCGGAAATTAGCCGGCTATATAGGCGAAAACAACGCCCGGCTTGCCGGCGGCCTGGCGATGTCGGCAGGCAATGACGCATGGTGGATGTGCAATGCCGGGCGCGTTCTGGCCTTGGCGTTCACCATCTTCAGCAACGACGTCCTGCACGTCATCCGCGACGGCGGGTTCCGCTCGGTGTCGGAGGTGCACATGACGCTGCTTCGCAACATCGACCTTGCGGGCACGCGCCCGACGGAGCTTGCTGCGCGTGCCCGCATGACCAAGCAGGCGATGACCGATCTGGTCTTGAGAACCGAGCAGTTGGGCCTGGTCGTGCGCGTCCCGGACCCGAACGACGGCAGGGCGAAAATGGTTGTTTTCACCAAAATCGGACTGCGCCTGCACGAACAGGTGCGCATCGGCGTGGAGCAGGCGGAACAGCGGATGGCGGCGGCAGTCGGCGCCGGTTTCCTTGCCGAGATGAAGAAGCGGCTGGCAGCCTATGTCGCGAGCGTCGAGACGTTCGCCTATCTTGCTACGGACGTGGGTGAGCTTGCCCGGGCAGAGGGGTTGCGGCAAAGTGGCTCAGGAGGCCAGGCGGCTGGCGACGGCGTAGTCGGAAAGCAAGATTACGCTCTCGGCAGGGCTCCGCGAAGCTCCCGCATGATGCGCGCCGGATAGCCTCCGCGCTCCGGGTTCAGTTCACGCAGAGGCGACGCTTGCTTGTCGTGACCTGCTGCGCACCGGGCCGTGCGTCGTAGCGAAGATTTAAGCCGTTGCCTGTCTCGTGGGACCAGGATAGTCAGTCAGACTGACAGTGCGAAGGCACCCGACGGCCTGCGGGACATGGGCTTGGTCCAGCAAGGCAACGCCACTCGATGGAACTTGGAGCTGATGGTAAGATGAACGACATGACGCCGGCCCGGCCCTCCGTCGGGCGCACGACGCACTTCATCAACGGCGAGTGGTCAGCGGCGGGTGGCCGCACCTTTGCCGACCACAACCCCTACACCGGCGAGGTGTTCGCCCATGTTGCCGCCGGCGGCCGGGCGGAGGCCGAAGCGGCCGTCGCCGCGGCCGACGCCGCCTTCCCGGCCTGGGCCGCGATGCCGCCGCGCGAGCGCCAGCACCTGTTCCTCAAGGCCGCCGACATCGTCGAGCGGCGGACCAAGGACATCCTTGGCGTGATGGCTTCGGAGACGGGCTCGGGCGCCGCCTTCACGATGTTCCAGATCAAGTGGGCGGCCGACCTGCTGCGCCAGTCGTCCAGCTGGGGCTACCTGCCGGTCGGCGAGGTGCTGCCGAGCGACACGCCCGGCCGGTTCGCCATGGCGGTGCGCAAGCCGCTCGGGGTGGTCGCGGGCTTCACGCCCTGGAACGGCGCATTCAGCCTGGCTTGGCGGACCGTGGTGCTGCCGATGGTGTTCGGCAACACCGTCGTCATCAAGCCGTCCGAGGAGGCGCCGCTCTCGGCGGGGCTGTTGATCGCGGAAATCCTGGACGAGGCGGGCTTCCCGCCGGGCACGATCAACGTGGTGACGCACGGGCCAGGCGAAGCGGGCGTGATTGCGGACGTCTTCTTCGAGAGCCCCGCCGTGCGCAGCATCAATTTCACCGGCTCCTCCGCCACCGGCCGCATGCTGGCCGCCCGCGCCGGGCAGGCGCTGAAGCGGATCGTGCTCGAGCTCGGCGGCTACAACCCGCTTCTGGTCCTGAAGGACGCGGATGTCGAGCACGCCGTGGACGTCGCCGCGTTCAGCGGGTTCTTCCATCAGGGCCAGATCTGCATGAACGCGCGGAAGATTCTGGTCGAGCAACCGCTGCATGACGAGTTCGTGGAGCGCCTGGCAACCAAGGTCCGCACGCTCAAGTCAGGCGACCCGAGCATCCCCGGCGTGCTGATCGGCCCACTGATCAATGACCGGGCGTTGCGGTCGGTCGACGAGCGGGTTCAGGATGCGGTGGCCCGCGGCGCGCGGCTGGTGACCGGTGGCAGCGCCGAGGGACGCATCTATGCGCCGACGATCCTGACCCACGTTCCCGCCGAGGCGCCGATCACCCGGGAAGAGACGTTCGGCCCCGTCGTGGTCGTCGAAGCGGTGGACGATCCCGAGCAGGCGCTGGCCAAGGCAGGCGACACGGCATACGGCCTGTGCGCGAGCATCATGACCGCCGACCAGGACCGTGGCCTCGACCTGGCGCAACGGTTGAACTGCGGGATGGTCCACATCAATGGCGCGACCATGGCGAGCGAGCCGTCGCTGCCGAACGGCGGCGTCAAGGACAGCGGTTGGGGACGGTCGGGCCACTACGCGATCGAGGACTTCACCGAAATCCGCCTGACGACACTGACCCGCGGGCGGGGGCGTTATCCCATTTGAGGGTACACGTACTGCGGTTCCGGCTTAGCTGGCGTAGAGCCGGAGCAGCCGGTCCGCTCACTATGCCACTGAGGAATTTATGTTGGGTGACGCAGCGCTCCAGCTAGTCTGCGGCCAACTCGGGCGTGGAGGTCGGTAGGTAGGTGGGTAAAGGTGGCATAGCCACCCGGATGTTTGGCGACGGCTTCGGCCAGCGCGTCATTCATATCGCGAACTAGTATCGCATCCTCCTCGCCCGGCAGCAGATCGGCCCAGGCTTGGGCCACGGACAATAGCTGAAGCGGTATGCCTGCCGAGTCCATGTCCGCGAGCCGGCTTGCGCCGAGATCCTGCAACTGGTCACGCCGGTTCACAGCAGCGACTTGGAGGCCGCCCGGAGTCAACTCACGCGCC
>CAXSFF010000123.1:0-7245 GCA_964236035.1 uncultured Acetobacteraceae bacterium | reverse complement strand
GCTTTCGCGTACAGCGCAGTCAGCTCAGGCATCCCAACCACCTGCACCACCACGGCCTGCACCGAGGAAAGCTGCGCCAGCGCCGCACGCACCTCATGACCGATCAGAATCCCGGACAGGTAAGCCGGCGCGTCGGTCTCCGGCAACCCGCCCGCCAGCGCCAGGGCGCGCACCCCGAACACATGGTGCAGCAACCCGCCCGGATCGGCCGACCGCGCCACGCCCGCATCGAAGAAGGCGCCGTCCGCCGGACCTTCCCGCATCATCCGCGCCAGCGTCGTATGGCCGCGCAGGGCGCCGAACGCCTCGCCCGTCATGTGCGTGGTGAAGCCGGTGATCCGCCCGTCCTGCACCCGCGCCCATTTGGACTGCAACCCCGGCACGCAGGCGATCCCACCATCCCGCAGCAGCGCCGTCACGCCCATCACCTGGGTTTCCTCGCCGCGCATCACCTCGGCCACGCCGGCCTCGTCGACCCCCGAAAGGCCCGGCACCAACTTCACCCGCGCCCAGTCGAACCCGATATCGACCAGCGCGCCCGCCAGCTCCGCCGGACCGGCGGGGCAGGGCAGGTACGGCGTCTCTTTCCATCCCTGGCGGCTGCCGACCATGCCGGACAGCAGCACCCGGTCCTCCCCGGCCGCGAGCCAGGGGCCGATTTCGTCCCGCAACGTATCGCCGAACCGTCCGTCCGGCACGTTCAGGATGCCACGCAAGCCGATGCGCCGGTCGCGCAGGGCGCCGTCGCGCGCGACCCGGAACGCCCGGAAGCTTGTGGTGCCCCACTCCACGCCGATCATTTCGCCATTTCCCCCGTCGCCACGAACCGCCTATAGCGCAAATCGGGCATTCGTATGTTAAGGCAAGTAACATATTATCCTCCGGCGGCAGGCCATGTCGGCAAATGACAAGCCCCGACAAATGCGGCCGACTGCCGATGAACCGCCCGATCCATGCCATTCCGTTCCCACGCCACGCGATCCAAGCGCAGCCCCGACGCCGCACCACGCAGAGCAACACCTGACCCGGAGCCGTCCAGAATGGCCGAAGCGCTCACCGCCGACCTGCCTCTGCCGCACGGCTTCTTCACCCGCCGCGGCGGCCTCTCCACCGGACCCTACGCCAGCCTCAACTGCAGCCTCAGCAGCCAGGACGACCGCGACACCGTCCTGCAAAACCGTGCCCGCGTCGCCCGCTCTCTCGGCATCAGCCCCGCCGCCCTGCTAGGCTTGCGCCAGGTCCATGGCGTCCACGTCGTCACCGTCACCCAACCCTGGCCCATCGGCCAGGGCGAGCCAGCCGACGCCATGGTCACCCGCCAGCCCGGCCTCGCGCTGGGCATCGTCACCGCCGATTGCGCCCCGGTGCTGTTCGCCGATCCCGCCGCCAACATCGTCGGCGCGGCCCATGCCGGCTGGCGAGGCGCCGTCCTCGGCGTGCTGGAGGCAACCATCGCCGCCATGACCCGCCTAGGCGCCGCCACCGGCCGCATCGCCGCCGTCGTCGGCCCCTGCATCGCCCAAGTTTCTTACGAGGTCGGCCCCGACCTGCGAGACGCGGTGCTCGCCCGCGCCCCTGCCGACGCCATGTTCTTCGTCCCCGGCCGCCAGCCGGACCGCTGGCAATTCGACCTCGCCGGCTACTGCGCCGCCCGCCTGCGCGCCGCCGGCGTCGGCCAGGTGATCGTCACCGGCATCGACACCCTGGCCGATGAGGACCGCTTCTTCAGCCACCGCCGCCGCACCTTGCGCAAGGCCGGGCCGATCGGCCACCAGATCTCGGTCATCAGGCCGGCGTGATCTCCGGCGCGCCCCCTTCCGACACCCCTCGCCATCTGCTTCATACGCCGCGATGACCGTCTCTTTAATCGGCAGGCTCGCCCTGCTGCTCTGCCTGGCGCTTCCAGCGTGCGGCGACCTGCCGGAACCGTTCATCGGCAATCCGGGCGCAACCGCGCGCCGCCTGGCCCAGCCGCCGCCTCCTCTGCTGGCGGTGCCGCCGGGGGCGGACACGCTGCTGCCGGACGCCGCCAGCCAGGACCTCGCCACCCAGGTCGCCGCCGCGTTGCAGGCCACCGAAGTCCCCGCCCTGGTGCGCAAGCCGCTGAACACGGACTGGCGGCTGGTCACCCGCGCCGCGCGGGATGGCGCCGGCGTCCGGCCGAGCTTCAGCGTGCAGGACCCGCAAGGCAAGGAACAGGGCCACGCGGACGGCGAGCCGATCGCCCTGGCCGACTGGGCCGCCGCGTCCCCGGCGCTGCTGCACCGGATCGCCGCCGAGGCCGCCCCCCGCATCGGCGCGGTCCTCACCAGCATCCGCGTCGCGCATGACAAGGCGGACCCGAACAGCCTGTACAACCGCGCGGCCCGTGTCCTGCTGGCCGACGTCACCGGCGCGCCCGGCGACGGCAATGACGCCCTGACCCGCCAGATGCGCGCGCGCCTCGCGGTGCTGGGGCCGGTCGTGCTGACGACGCCCACCGGCGCGGATTTCATCGTCCAGGGACAGGTGGTCACCGCCCGCCAGCCCAAGGGGCAGGAGCGGGTGGAAATCCAGTGGATCGTCAAGACCGCCGCTGGAGACGAGCGCGGCCGTGTCGTCCAGCTCAATGAAATCCCCGCCGGCACGCTCGACCACTACTGGGGCGACGTCGCCGTCGTCGTTGCGGCCCAGGCCGCCAGCGGCGTCAACGACATCATCCAGCGCCAGTCCGGCCACGATCCCAACGCGGCCCGCCAACCCGTGGCAAAACCCCCTTGACCCGGGTCCGTAGGGCAACATTCGCCTGGACTGGAACAGTCTGGCTAATGTTGCCCGCCAAAACAATGAGATAGGTCATTCACAGGCTGCACGGCCAGCCTGTGAATGGCCTAGTATCCTGGTGCGCCGGTCAACCGGCCGCCGCCGTCATCTTTCCAGCCACCCCAGGCTTCTGTGCCGCCTGCGAATTGACGATGTAGACACCGCGCTCCGCCGGCATCGGCGCGAATTTGGTGGTGATGCCCAGCACGGTCTCCGCGCCGCCGAGGTACAACAACCCATCGGCTGGCATAATCCCCGCAATGGCTCCCAAAACTCGCGATTTTGTTGGTTGATCAAAATAAATCAGCACGTTCCTGCAGAACACCACGTCAAATCGCCCAAGCGAGCGTGGGTCTGACAGCAGGTTGAACTCGCGAAACTGCGCCATGCCGCGTATCGCGTCAGAGATCCGCCAGTTGCTGTCTTCCTTGCGGAAGTAGCGCATCAGCATTTGCACGGGCAGCCCGCGCTGCACCTCGAACTGCGTGTAGACGCCTTCGCGGGCGCGCGTCAGTTGCTCGCGGGCAATGTCGGTGCCGATGATTTCCACCTTGCGGTCGCCCAGAAGAGCCTTGGACTCCGAGACGATCATCGCCAGCGAATAGGCTTCCTGGCCGGAAGACGAGGCTGCCGACCAAACGCGCAACGTGCTGCCGGGCGGCCGTTCCGCCACCAGCCGAGGCAGCGCCTGGGCCTTGAAATGCTGGAACGGCTTGTCGTCGCGAAAGAAGAAGCTCTCGTTCGTGGTCATCGCTTCGACCACGTCGCGGGCCAGCTTGTCGTTGCCCGGACGACGCAGGCGTTCCGCCAACTGGTTCATGTCAGCCAGCTTTTCCCGTTTGACGATCCCGGCCAGCCGGGTCTCCAGCAGGTAAAGCTTGTCCATGCCGATGATCAGCCCGGAACTGTTCTTCAGCAAACCCGAAAAGGTTTCGAAGGATGCGGTCGTTAAAGTCGCCGTCATGGCCGCGCTCCCTTTAGCATTTCCAACAACTTCGGCGCTATCCGCGGCAGCGGCAGGATGGCATGGCACAGGCCGGCTTGCGCGATGGCGCCCGGCATGCCCCAGACCACGCTGCTGGCCTCGTCCTGGGCGATGGCGCCGCCGCCGGCCTCGACAACTTGCTTCGTTCCCGCCAGTCCGTCCTGCCCCATGCCCGTCAGCATGGCGACCAGCACACGGCCCTCACAGGCGGCGACCGCCGTCCGCAGCATGGGATCGACGGCGGGACGGCAAAAATTCTCCGGCGGGTCCGAGGACAGCCGCGCGCGCAGGCCGGCGCGGTTGCCCTCGACAAGCAGATGGCGGTCGCCCGGCGCAAGGTAGATGCGTCCTGGCAGCAACGCCTCCCCGTCGCGCGCCTCGGCGCATGGCATCCCGCCAAGCCGCGTCAGATGGTCCGCCAGGATGGGCGTGAACGTCGCCGGCATATGCTGGGTCAGCACGACCGGGACGCCGACCGACGGGCCAAGCCCCTGGACCAGCGTGAACAAGGCCTGCGGGCCGCCGGTGGAACTGCCGACGGCAAGCAGCCGGGCGGGGACGGGCGGGGCGGAGCGCAACGTCAGCGGGCTGCGGGAACGCGTCGGCAGGGCCGCGGGGCGGCGGCGCATCCGCGCAAGGCCCTTGACCTTCTCGACGATTTCCCGCCGGAACGCGTCATCGTTGACGGTGCCGATGCTGGAGGGCTTGGGAACGTAGTCGGCCGCGCCGAGGCGAAGCGCGCGCAGGGCGATCTCCGCGCCTCGGGTGGTCAGGGTGGAGGCCATGATGACGCGCACCCCCGGATCGGCCCGCAGCAGCAACGGCAGCGCCGCCATGCCGTCCATGACCGGCATCTCAATGTCCATGATGACGACGTCGATCTCCGCCCGGCCAAGTTCCTCGACCGCCAGCTTGCCATTGGCGACCTTGGAGACGACGACGATCTCAGGGTCGGATTCCAGCATCCTGGCGATGGCGCCGCGGATCACCGCGGAATCGTCGCACACCATCACGCGTGCCGCCGTAACCGCGCCACGGACCAGTGTGGAGGGCCGTGAAAGCGCGGTCACAGCAACCCGACCTGAGCCAGCTTGCCGGTCAGGATCTCCTCGTCGAACGGCTTCATGATGTATTCCTGCGCGCCGTGCGTGATGGCTAACTCGATATGGTTCATGTCGTTCTCGGTCGTGCAGAAGATGACCGGAGGCTTGTCAGGCCCGAACTCGGCGCGCAGGTTCTGCAAGAACGTGATGCCGTCCATCACCGGCATGTTCCAGTCCAGCAGCACCCCATCAGGCATCGCCGCTCGGCAGGCGTCCAGCGCCTGCTGGCCATCGCCGGCCTCGACGACATTGAAGCCGTTGGCTTCCAGTATGCGGCGCGCGACTTTCCGGACGACGCGGCTGTCGTCGACGACGAGGCAGGTGAAGGACATGGGCGGTCTATTCCTCTCCGGACAGGGCCAGCAGCTTGGACACGTCGAGGACAACCAGCAGGCGTCCATCCAGGCGATAGATGCCTGTGCTGAAAGACGTCCAGCACTTGCCCAGTGTCGGCGGGTTGCGTTCGAACATGCTGGGATCAAGGCTCATGACCTCAGAGACCTGATCGACCAGCAACGCGTAAAGCTCGCCGCTTTGTTCGGCCACCACCGACATGCGCGGCTGCCCGGCCGGCGGCGGTGGCAGATTCAGCCGCCGGCGCAGGTCGATGGCGGTCACGATGCGGCCCCGCAGATTGAGGCTGCCGGCGATCTCCGGCGGGGAAAGTGGAATCCGCGTGATCGATTGCTCCCCCAGTATGTCCCGCACCGCCAGGACGGGGACGCCGCAAAGCTGGTCCCCGACTGTCAGCGTCACCAGAACCTGGGCGTCTTCCGCTCCATTCGGCCCGCTTTGCGCGGGCGCGCTCGCGGCCGGGGCATCGGGCCGATCCAAAACATCCGTAGACATGGCTGGTCCTTTCAATCGTCAGGCGGCCGAAAGCTCCGTAAGGCAGGCGCGCAGGTTCTCGATGAGCGATTCCCGCTCCATTTTCGGGACAATGCCGGTGAAGCCGGCCTCGCGTCCCGCCTGCGCGAAATACGCGTCGGCGTGCGCGGTCAGGGCGATCACGGGCAAGTTCACCCAGGGGCCTCCAGCCCGTATGGTGCGGGCAAAGCCCAGCCCGTCCATGTCAGGCATTTCGATGTCTGAGACGATGATGTCGAACAGCTTGCCGGCGTCGCGCAGGCGCAAGGCCTCCGCCGCGCTGCTCACCGCCGTCACGCGGAACCCGGCGGCCCCCAGTGTCGGCACCATGAGCTGGCGGAAGAAATCACTGTCGTCGACCAACAGAATGTGCTTCTGCCCGATCGACGTGCTCTTGCGGGGCGCGCCGCGGAACCAGTCTTCCCACGCCTGCATCAGCCAGTAGCCGGTGTCCAGCACGTCCGTCGCCTGCCCCCCGATCACCGCGGTGCCCAGCAGGCCGGGCCGGACGCCAGCCAGCTCGATCGCCAGGTGGTCCTCGACGACATCGATGCTCTCGTCGACCATCAGCCCCATGATCCGGTCGCCCTCGGCGAACACCAGCAACGGCTGTGTCGGGCGTTCCTGGTCGGTGCCGCCGTCGATCGAGATCAGCGGCATCAGCTTGCCGCGATACTGCGTCACCGGCGCGCCGCCGGAATGCTCGATCTTCTCGCGCGGGATATCCTCTAGCCGAGCGACCAGCCCCAGCGGCACGCCCATGCGATGCGACGTGCCGGCGCGGAACAGCAGCATCGCGGTCTTGTCGTGCGAGGTCTGCGTGTCCACTTGGCTGGACCGCGCCATCTTGCTTTCGCTGCCCGCGCCCACGCCGGTCGCCCGCGCGATGCCGTTCGGGTCCAGGATCATGATGACCGAGCCGTCGCCCAGGATGGTGTTGCCGCTGAACATCGTCACGTGCCGCAGGATCGGCGCGACCGGCTTGACGACGATTTCCTCGGTGTCGAACACCCGGTCGACGATGATCCCCATCATGTGCTGGCCGACCTGCGCCACCACCACATGGGCGGTGCCGTTGCCGACCTTCTCGGTGCCCAGCTTCAGCAGTTCGGTCAGGCTGACCAGCGGCAGAAGGCGGCTGCGCAGCCGCAGCACGGGCGTGTCGTTGATGCGCTCGATGACGCTGTCGCCCACATTCTTCGCCACGCCGTTCTGCGCCCGGACCAGTTCCACGACGCTGAGCTGCGGGATCGCGAAGCGTTCGCCCGACACCTCGACGATCAGCGCCGAGACGATCGCCAGCGTCAGCGGGATCTTGACGGTGAACTTGGTGCCCTCGCCGGCGGTGCTCTTCAGGTCGATCGTGCCGCCGATCTTCTCGATGTTGGTCTTGACCACGTCCATGCCGACGCCGCGCCCGGACACCGCCGAAATCTTGGCGGCGGTCGAGAATCCCGCGCGGAAGATGAAGCGCTGGATCTGGCCCTC
>CAXSFF010000122.1:0-7291 GCA_964236035.1 uncultured Acetobacteraceae bacterium | reverse complement strand
ACGGCCGCCGCGAGACGGGCGGCCACGGCACCGGAGGCCGTTTCGGCTACGCCCGGCTGCTGACGGAAGCGACTTGGCGCGCCGGCGTCGACGAGGCGCTGCGGCAGGCGCTGGTCAACCTCGACAGCCGCCCTGCTCCCGCCGGCGAGATGGAGGTGGTGCTCGGCAACGGCTGGCCCGGCATCCTGCTGCACGAGGCGATCGGGCATGGGCTGGAGGGCGACTTCAACCGCAAGAAGACCTCCGCCTTTGCCGGATTGCTGGGGCAGCGCATCGCGGCGCCGGGGGTCACGGTGGTCGATGACGGCACCTTGCCGGACCGCCGCGGCAGTCTGACGATCGACGACGAGGGCACGCCGTCGGGCCGCATGGTGATGATCGAGGACGGCATCCTGACGGGGTACATCCAGGACCGGCTCAACGCCCGCCTGATGGGGGTGCCGGCGACCGGCAACGGGCGGCGGCAGTCGTACGCGCACGCGCCGATGCCGCGGATGACCAACACGGTGATGCTGGCCGGATCGCACACGCCGGAGGAGATGATCCGTTCGGTCAAGCGCGGGCTGTATGCGGTGAACTTCGGCGGCGGCTCGGTCGACATCACCTCCGGCAAGTTCGTGTTCTCGGCGAGCGAGGCGTATATGATCGAGGACGGCCGGGTCACGGCGCCGGTGAAGGGCGCCACGCTGATCGGCAACGGGCCGGACGCGCTGACCAAGGTGACCATGGTGGGCAACGACCTGGCGCTGGACCCCGGGATCGGCACCTGCGGCAAGAACGGCCAGGGCGTGCCGGTGGGCGTCGGCCAGCCGACGTTGAAACTGTCGCGGCTGACGGTGGGCGGAACGGCCTGACGCACAACCACTGACTTTTTCCCCTCCCCTTGCGGGAGGGGTTAGGGGAGGGGTGGCCGCGCGCCGTAGATTGGCCGTGTCGCTCACCCCTCCTCCGGCCTCCTCCGGCAAGAGGAGGAGGAGAAATATCAGTCGACCTCCATGACCGTGGGCATGTGACTGCCTATTTTGAGGTTTGACGCGTTCGGCTGCGCCTGTAGGAATGGGCCATGCCCGACCGTTCTGCCCTGCGGCAACTCGTTTGCCTCCTCGCCCTCACCCTCCCGGGGTTCGCCCAGGCTGAGGACGCCGTGCCGCCGGCGTGCCCCGAGGGACGCTTGCCCGCGGTCAACCTGCCGACCGCCCGGACGGCGCTGGCCGGCGGCGCGGAGATCGTCATCGTCGCCTTGGGATCATCGAGCACCCAGGGCTGGATGGCGACGTCGAAGGCTGACAGCTACCCGGCGCAGCTGCAGGTGGACCTGAACAAGGCCTTCCCGAAGGCGCACTTCGCCGTCATCAACCGCGGCATCGGCGGCCAGGACGCGGCGGAGGAGGTGCTGCGGCTTGACGCCGACGCCATCGCGGTGAAGCCGTCCATCGTCATCTGGCAGGTCGGCGCCAACGGGGCCATGCGCAACTCCGACCCGGCGGTGTTCCGCACCCTGGTCTCCGCCGGCATCGAGCGCCTGCAGGCCGCCGGCATCGACGTGCTGCTGATGGACAACCAGCGCTCGCCGATGATCCTGGCCTCCCCCGAGCACACCGTCATCGAACAGACGCTCGCCGACTTGGCGAAGCAGTACCACGTCAGCGACTTCTCGCGAGGTTCGCTGATGGACCTGTGGCTACGCAACGGCGCGCCCTACGACCTGTTCGTCGCCCCCGACGGGGTGCATCACAACGACCTCGGCTACCGCTGCATGACCCAGGCGTTGTCGCTGTCGATGGTCGAGGGACTGACCCCGCTGGCGACGGACTCCACCATGGTGTCCGTCAAGCGTTGAGACGCTGGTGGCGAACTCATCGGCCCTGCTCGCAAGCTACGCCTTGCGCTTCGCAGCAGGAGCGTCCGGACGTTCGTCGACTACTTCCCCGCGACAGAGACGGTGGCCGTCCGCTTGGGTGATCGCAGGACAATAACGGCCAGCCCGGCTAGGATCAGGGCCATGCCGGCGTAACGCGGCACGGTGAAGCGCTCGCCGAACACCAGACCCGATGCGATCACCCCCGTCACAGGCGACAGCAGCGCCAGGGGTGCCACGGCGGCAGCCGGGTAGCGGCCCAGCAGGCCGCCCCAGATCGCGTAAACCGAGGTGGCGGCAGCCCCCAGATAGAGGGCGCCACCCAGGCTGACCCATGACGCGCCGACGATGGCAGCCGGCAGGGATGCTTCTCCCCATAGGGCGGAAAGCAGCAGCATGGGCAAGGGTGGCACCAGGCTGCACCAGACGATGAGCGGGAACATCGGCACGCCCCGGGCGCGTTTCATCAGCAGGTTGCCGACTGCCCAACTCAACGCCCCCGAAAGGGCCAGGGCCAAGGCGAGCGCGGGCAGGTCTGCACCCACCGTCAGCCCGACCAGCACCAGCCCGGCCGCAGCCAGGATCATGCCCAAATCCTGCCGCACGGTAGGCCGTTCACCGAACAGCAAGGCGGCAAGCAGCACGGTGAGGAAGACATGGGTCTGCTGCGTCACCGAAGCGAGGCCGGGCGGCATCCCGTGCCGGAACGCGAGGAACAGGAGCAGGAACTGGCCGGCGAACAGGCTCAGCCCGATCAGCACAAGCAGGTACCAGGGCACGGGAGGGCGGGTGACGAAGAGGACAGGGGTCGAAGCGATCAGGAAGCGCAGCGCGGTGAGCTGGGAGGCCGTGAAACCCTCCAAGCCGAACCGGGTCGCCACGAACGCCAGCCCCCAAACTACGGATACGAAGGCGGCCAGGGCTGTGTCGCGGGGCGTCATGGGCCAGCGGGCGACAATACGTTGCTTTCAGTCAACGTCGAAGATTCGGCGCCGGGTGGCCGCCGGTATCTGTTGAGGTAACTGACTACCGCTCGGCCTCGTCGGCTTCCGGCTCCACCTCGATCTCGTCGGGAATGGCGTCGGCGTCGTCCTCAAGCTCGGACGCGTCCTCCAGCACGCCCTCCTCGGCCTCGTCCTCCGCCGCCTCGACCTCCACCTCGCCGTCGGCGTCGTCGCTCGCCACGGCCTTCTTCGGCCGCTTGTCCTCCACCACGTTGCCCACCGCCCGGCGGTTGCGCGGCTGCTCCAGCGGCTGCTCGGTGCCGCATTTCGGGCAGACCGCGCGCGGCTTCATCATGTCGTAGAAGCGGGCGCCGCAACTGACGCAGACCCGCTTCGTGCCGAGTTCTGGCTTGGCCATCCGTCGCCTTGCAATGCTGTGCCGGCGAAGCTGCCGGAGAGGGGCCGCCCCATGCCACCCTGCCACCCGCCTGTCAAACATCGCCCGCCTGTCAAACGTCGCTGGTGCGTGGTATGCGGCGCGGCGATGCCCGTCACCCCCCTCACCGCCCGGCGCCCCGCAGGCCCGCTGCATGGCCAGGCCCGCGTGCCCGGCGACAAATCGATCAGCCACCGCGCGCTGATGTTCGCCGCGCTGGCGATCGGCGAGACCCGCATCGAGGGCCTGCTGGAGGGCGAGGACGTGCTGCGGACCGCCGCCGCCATGCAGGCGCTCGGCGCGGAGGTGGCGCGCGATGGCGGCGTCTGGCGGGTGTCTGGCCGCGGCATCGGCGGCCTGGTGGAGCCGGCGGACGTGCTCGACATGGGCAACTCCGGCACGGCGGCGCGGCTGCTGACGGGAATGCTGGCCAGCCACGACCTGTTCGCCGTGATGACGGGCGACCCCAGCCTGCGCAGCCGCCCGATGCGCCGGGTGACGGAGCCGCTGCTGGCCTGCGGGGCCGTGTTCGGCAGCCGCGGCGGCGGCCGGCTGCCGCTGGCGATCCAGGGCGCGCGCGAGGCATGGCCGCTGGACTACCGCCTTCCGGTCGCCTCGGCGCAGGTGAAGTCGGCGATCCTGCTGGCGGGGCTGAACGCCCGCGGCATCACTCGGGTGGAGGAGCCGGCGCCGACCCGCGACCACACGGAGAACATGCTGCGGCATTTCGGCGCCGAGGTGACGGTCGAGCTGGCCGGGCCAGAGCGCGTCATCACGCTGATGGGGCAGCCGGAGCTGCGCGCCGCCGACGTGGTGGTGCCAGGCGACCCGTCCTCGGCGGCGTTCCCGCTGGTGGCGGCGCTGCTGGTGCCGGGGTCGGCGATCACGCTGACGGGGATCGGGCTCAACCCGCTGCGCACCGGGCTGTTCCAGACGCTGCGGGAGATGGGTGCCGCGATCGAGGTCACGGGGCAGCGGCTGCAAGGCGGCGAGCCTGTGGGCGACCTGGTGGTCCGGCACGGCGCCTTGCGCGGCGTGGACGTGCCGCCGGACCGGGCGCCGAGCATGATCGACGAGTACATCATCCTGGCGGTGGCCGCCGCCTTTGCCGCGGGCGTCACCCGGATGCGCGGCCTTGGCGAGCTGCGGGTGAAGGAGAGCGACCGGCTGGCGGCCACGGCGGCGATGCTGCGCGACGCCGGCGTCGGCGTGGCCATCGAGGGCGATGACCTGGTCGTGCAGGGCGGCCGAGTGCCCGGCGGCGTCACGGTCGCCACCCACATGGACCACCGCCTGGCGATGGGCGCGCTGGTGCTGGGCCTTGCTGCCGACGCCCCCGTCGCGGTGGACGACGCCGCCTTCATCGAGACCAGCTTCCCCGGGTTCGCGCCGCTGATGCGCGGGCTGGGAGCAGATATATCATGACGCCGCTGGTGATCGCGATCGACGGCCCGGCCGCCGCCGGCAAGGGCACCCTCGCCCGCCGGCTGGCCGCGGAGCTGGGCCTGCCGTACCTGGACACCGGGCTGCTGTACCGCGCCGTCGGCCGCCGGGTGCTGGATGCCGGCGCCGATCCCGCCGACCCGGCGGCGGCCGAGGCGCAGGCCCGTGCGCTGCGCCCCGAGGACACCTTGCGTCCCGACCTGCGCGGCCCCGCGGCCGATCACGCCGCCAGCCTGGTGGCCTCCGTGCCCGGCGTGCGCGCGGCTTTGCTGGCGTTCCAGCACGGGTTCGCCGCCGAACGCGGCGCGGTGCTGGACGGTCGCGACATTGGCACCGTGATCTTCCCGGACGCCGTCGTGAAGCTGTTCGTCACCGCCAGCCTGTCGGCCCGCGCCCACCGCCGCTGGCGCGAGCTTCAGGCCCGTGGCGACGGCACGACGCTGGAATTGGTCGAGGCCGGCATGCGCGCCCGCGACGCGTTGGACGAGCAGCGCGCCGCCGCCCCGCTGCGCCCGGCCGCCGATGCGACGGCGCTGGACACCACAGCGCTCGACTCGAGCGCCGCGTTCGCGGCCGCGATGGCGGTGGTGCGGCGATGTCAGTTGGCAAGCGGCTCCGTGCCCTCGCTCAACAGCGAGAGATAGGCGTCGAAGGCAAACGACCGCCCCCAGGATCGCCGGGTGCGCTCGCTCAACACGTCAAGGTCCACTAAACGCTCCAAAGTCTTTGACATCGTGGGATAAGACAGTCCGAGTTCGGAGCCTGCGTAGGTGATCGTCACGATCGGCGATCTTTGCAGCAGGTCCAGCACGCGGAGCGTCGTTGCTGCAGAACGTCCGACGGCGCTGACCTTGACTCGCGTTTCGTCAAAAAGCCGAAGCATGCGCCGGATAGTATCGGAAGCCGTCTCGCTTGTCTCAGCGACGCCTTCAAGGAAGAATTCCAGCCACTCCTCCCAGGCGCCTCTATCGCGGACAGCCTGGAGCAGCTCGTAATAACGGGTTCGATGCTGTTTGAAGTACAAGCTCAGGTATAGGATTGGAACGTGCAAGATGCCCGCTTCACAGAGCATCAGGGTGATCAGCAGGCGTCCAAGCCTGCCGTTGCCGTCGAGGAAGGGGTGGATTGTCTCGAACTGGACATGGGCCAGCGCCGTCCGCACCAAGAAGGGCAAGCTTGGCTCGTCCGCGTGGAGGAATAGTTCCAACGCGTTCAGGCAGGTTTCCATCTCTCCCGGTGGGGGCGGGACAAAGGCAGCATTGCCGGGACGGGTGCCGCCGATCCAGTTCTGGCTGCGCCGGAACTCGCCGGGCGACTTGTCGTGTCCCCGTCCACGCCGCAGCAGCACCTCGTGCACTTCGCGCAACAGCCGCAGGGACAACGGGAAACCGCCACGCAACCGGTCAAGGCCGTGGTTCATCGCGGCAATGTAGTTCGACACCTCCAGAACGTCCTCCAAAGGCGTGTCGAACGCTTCCTTCGCCTCAAATAGAAGCAGGTCGGAGAGGGAGGATTGTGTTCCCTCGATTTGGGACGACAGCAACGCTTCCTTGCGCACCGCCATGTAAACAAACAAATCCGGGTTCGGCAGTATCAGTCCTGCACCATCAAGCCGTCCTATCGCCTGGTTGGCGCGCTCGAGGAGCGGCTGGATGGCCGAGAGGTCGATGGCCGGGTCGGGTGGAAGCGGTGGAGGAATGAATGCGTTAAAACGTTCGCCAGCGGCTGCGGTCTGAACATGTTGGCCAAGCCGGGGCATGCAAAATCCTTTAAAACGCATTCGAGCTTTTAAAGCTAAAGCCCCTTTTCTTTAAAAGCCACCATCGCCGCCTTGCATCCGTCCGACCATAACCCTTGACTAAACTGCATCGTTCGGTGTCTGTGCGCGCACCACCCCCGTCAACCCGGCCCACATCCCATGGGCCAGCCGCGCCCCCGACCGGGCGTGCACAACCCGGCGTCGACCCGTCCAGCGCGGGACGCCACAGGAACCACCGACCCACATGGCTTCATCCGCCCTCGCCTACAAAGAAATCGACCACAATCCCGGCGGCGAAGACTTCGCCTCCCTGCTCGACGAGACCCTCGGCAAGGATACCGGCTTTGATGGCTCCGTCGTCACCGGCCGCGTGTTGCGCCTGACCGACGAGTTCGCCATCGTCGATGTCGGCCTCAAAAGCGAGGGCCGCGTCGCCCTCAAGGAGTTCGGCCCCCCCGGCGCCGCCCCCGAGATCAAGCCCGGCGACATGATCGAGCTGTTCGTCGAGCGTTACGAGGACCGCGACGGCGCCATCGTGCTGTCGCGCGAGAAGGCCCGCCGCGAGGAGGCCTGGACCGCGCTGGAAAAGGCGTTCGAGACGCAAATCCGTGTCAACGGCACCATCTACGGCCGGGTCAAGGGCGGCTTCACCGTCGACCTCGGAGGGGCCGTGGCGTTCCTGCCCGGCAGCCAGGTCGACATCCGCCCCGTGCGCGACGTAGGCCCGCTGATGGGCATGCCGCAGCCGTTCCAGATTCTCAAGATGGACCGCGCCCGCGGCAACATCGTGGTGTCGCGCCGCGCCGTGCTGGAGGAGACCCGCGCCGAGCAGCGCAGCGAGCTGATCCAGG
>CAXSFF010000121.1:0-7295 GCA_964236035.1 uncultured Acetobacteraceae bacterium | reverse complement strand
CGACCGAGGGCAGCAAGGTGGCGCTGGTCTATGGCCAGATGAACGAGCCGCCGGGTGCCCGCGCCCGCGTGGCGCTGTCTGGCCTGACGCTGGCCGAGTACTTCCGCGACGAGGAAGGCCAGGACGTGCTGTTCTTCGTCGACAACATCTTCCGCTTCACCCAGGCCGGCGCCGAAGTGTCGGCCTTGCTTGGGCGCATCCCGTCCGCGGTGGGCTACCAGCCGACGCTGGCGACGGACATGGGCGCGCTGCAGGAGCGCATCACCTCGACCAAGAAGGGCTCTATCACCTCCGTGCAGGCGATCTACGTGCCCGCCGACGACCTCACCGACCCGGCGCCTGCCACCTCCTTCGCCCACCTCGACGCCACCACCACGCTGTCGCGCTCGATCGCCGAACTGGGCATCTACCCGGCGGTCGACCCGCTCGACTCCACCTCGCGCGCACTCGACGCCCGCATCATCGGTGACGAGCACTACGACACCGCCCGCGAGGTGCAGCGCGTGCTGCAGACCTACAAGTCGCTGCAGGACATCATCGCCATCTTGGGCATGGATGAGCTGTCTGAGGAGGACAAGCTGGTCGTCTCCCGCGCCCGCAAGATCCAGCGCTTCCTGAGCCAGCCGTTCCACGTCGCCGAGGTGTTCACCGGCACGCCGGGCATCTTCATCCCGCTCGCCGACACCGTGCGCAGCTTCAAGGCGATCGTGGCCGGCCAGTACGACCACCTGCCGGAGGCCGCCTTCTACATGGTCGGCACCATCGAGGACGCCGTGAAGAAGGCCGAGGGGATGAAGGAGAAGGCCTGATGCCTGACGCCGCCGCCAAGGTCGAGCTGGAGATCGTCAGCCCCGACAAGCTGCTGCTGTCGCGCGACGTGGACATGGTGGTGATCCCGGCCTCCGAGGGCGACCTTGGGGTGCTGCCCAACCACTCGCCGATGATCGTGCTGCTGCGCGGCGGCACCATCGCCATCACCGAGGGCGGCAAAGTCACCGAGCGGCTGTACGTCTCCGGGGGTTTCGCCGAGATCACCCCGGAACGCTGCACCGTGCTGGCCGACGAGGCGGTCCCCGTCGCGGAGCTGTCGCGCGCGGTCGGCGAGCAGCGGCTCAGCGACGCCCAAGCCGCCTACGCCGCCGCCGACAAGATGGACGTGACGGCGCTCGACCTTGCGATGGACCAGATGCAGTCGGCGCGGGCGTTGCTCGAAGTCGCTCCCTAAGCCGCGGCAACGATGAAGCACTGGCGTATCGAGGACGTGGCCTGGGATCAGTTCGACCCCGCCAAGGTCGATCCGGACGTGGTCGCCCTGGTGAAGTCCGCCGCCATGGTAGAGCGCAACGGCATCGAATACGCAGCCTATCTCTCGCGCGTGTTCCACGACGACCCGGCGTTCTGTGCCGCCTCCGACAACTGGGCGGTCGAGGAGGTGCAGCACGGCGACGCGCTCGGCCGCTGGGCCGAACTCGCCGATCCCAACTGGAACTTCAAGGTCGCGTTCGAGCGCTACCGCACCGGCTACTCCCCGTTGGGCGACATGGACCTGTCGACCCGCGGCTCCCGCACCGGGGAGTTGATCGCGCGCTGCATGGTCGAGACGGGCACCTCCAGCTACTACACGGCCCTCGCCGATGCTACCCGGGAGCCTGTGTTGCAGCATGTGTGCCGCCTGATCGCGGCCGACGAATACCGCCATTTCAAGCTGTTCTACGACCACATGCGCCGCTATCTCGGCCGTGAGCGCATCGGCCTGCTGCGCCGCCTGCGGATCGCGTTCGGCCGCATCGGCGAGACGGAGGACGATGAGCTGGCCTATGCCTACCATTGCGGCAACGAGGGGCTGGACGTGCCCTATGCGCACGACCGCTGCATGGCCGGGTATCTGTCGCGCGCGATGGCGTTCTACCGCTACCCGCATATCGAGCGCAGCATGGGCATGGTGCTGAAATCCGTCGGGCTGCCGCCGCGCGGGCGGTTGTCCAAGGTGATGACCCGTGTGTTCTGGAGCGTGCTGCAACGGCGCCAACGCAGGTTCGCCGCCCTCTCGGCGCAGGCCTGAACCGCTTGGCGTGACTCGTCGACATTGACGCGCCGCCCCGCTCGCGACTATAGACCGCGCCTTGGAGGCTCCAGCGCCGCACGGTGCCGGTGCGTTCTGCCAAGCCCGTCCCGTGGAGTGTCGCCGTGAAGCGTACCTATCAACCGTCCAAGCTGGTCCGCAAGCGGCGCCATGGCTTCCGCGCCCGCATGGCGACCGTCGGCGGCCGCAAGGTGCTGGCGAACCGCCGCGCCAAGGGCCGCAAGCGCCTTTCGGCCTGACGGCGGGAGCGGCCGATGGCGCCAACCAAGGCGCCGATCCCAACCCGAATGCAGCGGCGCGCCGAGTTCCTGCGCGTGGCTTCGCGTGGGCGCAAGGCGGCAGTGCACGGCCTGGTGCTGCAAGCCTTGTTGCGGGCGGATGACGGCCCGGCGCGGATCGGCTTCACCGTGACCAAGAAGGTCGGCAACGCTGTGATCCGCAACCGCACCCGGCGCCGCCTGAAGGAGGCCACCCGCCTGTTGCTGCAAGACCGTGCCGTCATCGGCGCCGACCTGGTGATCATCGGCCGCGACGCGACCCGGGGCCGCCCGTTCGCCGAACTGATGGACGACCTGGCCCGCGCCCTCACCAAGGCCGGCGTGCCGTGACGTTGGCTGCCACCACGCTGACCGGAGCGGTCAAGGTCTATCAATGGACCATCAGCCCGCTGCTGGGGCCGAACTGCCGCTTCCACCCTGGCTGCAGCGACTATGCCGTCGAGGCGATCACCACCCACGGCGCCTGGCGCGGCGCCGGCCTCGCCACCAGGCGCATCCTGCGCTGCCACCCGTGGCACGAAGGCGGCTACGACCCGGTGCCCGCGCCCCCTACTTCCGAGAGCTGCCCACCTTCCGAGAGCTAACAGCCCCGCATGGACCAGAAAAACCTCCTCGCCGCGATCGCCATCTCCATTGCGATCCTGCTCGGCTTCCAGTTCCTGCTGCCGAAGGCGCCGCCGCGCCCGGCGCTGCAAACGGCCGAACAGCTCAACCAGCCGGCGGCGCCGGACGCTCGTCCGCGGCCGGACCCGTCGTTCCCCGGCACCGAGCCGGTTTCGGTGCCGCAGCCGAGGGAAGTGCCGCGCCTGCCGATCAACGCGCCCAAGGTGAGCGGCACCATCGACCTGCGCGGCGCCATGCTCGACGACCTGGTGCTGCGCGACTACCACGAGGAGGTCGATCCCGGCTCGCCGCTGGTCCGCATCCTGGAGCCGCGTTACGACCCGGAGCCGAACTACATCCAGTACGGCTGGACCAGCGACACGCCCGGTGTGGCGTTGCCGACCGACGCCACCACCTGGACCGCCACCGGGCGGGAGCTGACGCCGGCGACCCCCGTGACGATCAGCTGGGACAACGGCGCCGGGCTGGTGTTCTCGATCGCCTTCACGGTCGACGACAACTACATGTTTGGCGTCACCCAGTCGGTGCACAACGCGACGGGCGCACCCGTCGCGCTGCATCCGTTCTCCCGCATCCGGCGCGACTACGAGCCCGTCACCGCCGGCTACACCGTGCTGCACGAGGGGCCGATCGGCGTGCTTGGCGGCTCGTTGCAAGACCCAAGCTATTCGACGGCGAAGACCGACGCCAAGGCGCATAACGGCGTCGCCAAGTCGGAGGCGGTTACCGGCGGCTGGACCGGCATCACCGACAAATACTGGCTGACCGCCCTGATCGCCGACCAGGCATCGGCGCAAACCGCCGACATCGACTACTTCTCCACGGCGGCCGTGCCGGTGCGCTACCAGGTAGGTTTCGCCAACACGGACGCGCAGGCGACGGCGCCGGGTGCCGACAGCAGCTACAGCTCCCGCGCGTTCGCCGGCGCCAAGGAGGTGCATCTCCTCAACCGCTACGAGACGGACGAGCATATCCCGCTGTTCAGCTACGCCGTCGACTGGGGCTGGTTCTTCTTCGCCACCAAGCCGATCTTCTACGCGCTGGACTGGCTGAACGGCGTGCTGGGGAACTTCGGCCTGGCGATCATGGTGTTCACCGTGTTCGTGAAGGTGCTGTTCTTCCCGCTGGCCAACAAGTCCTACAAGTCAATGAGCAAGATGAAACTGCTCGGCCCGAAGATGACGGCGCTGAAGGAGCGGCTGAAGGACGACCCGACCAAACTGCAAGCCGAGACGATGGCGCTATACCGCAGCGAGAAGGTCAACCCGGCTGCCGGCTGCCTGCCCATGCTGGTGCAGATCCCCGTGTTCTTCTCGCTCTACAAGGTGATCTTCGTCACCATCGAGATGCGGCACGCGCCGTTCTTCGGCTGGGTTCACGACCTTTCGGCGCTGGACCCCACTAACGTCTTCAACCTGTTCGGCCTGCTGCCGTTCGACCCGACCCACGTCTTCGGCTTCCTGCACCTGTCGGCATGGACGCTGATCATGGGCGCCACGATGTACGTGCAGCAGCAGCTGAACCCGCCGCCGCCGGACCCGATGCAGGCGCGCCTGTTCAAGTTCATGCCGTTGATCTTCATGTTCATGATGGGCAACTTCCCCGCCGGCCTGCTGATCTACTGGAGTTGGAACAATACCCTTACCATCGTGCAGCAATGGCTGATCATGCGCCGGACCAGGCTGGAGCCGTCGCAGCCGGCCAACATCAACCGGAGCCTCAAGAGCCGGACCTGAACGCCGCGGATGGCCCCTCCGAAGATGGGGAGGTCACGGAGGCGTTGCTGGAGAAGGGGCGGCTGCTGTTCGCGGCGACCGCCCGCTTCTTCTTCGCGGCCCAGCGATTGGACCAGCTGCCGCCGCCAAGCGGGCATGAGGTCGCTTTCGCCGGGCGTTCCAACGTCGGCAAGTCCACGCTGATCAACGCGCTGACGGGGCACCATGCCCTGGCCCGCGCCTCGCACACTCCGGGGCGCACCCGGCAGCTCAACTTCTTCGATCTAGGCGGCCGGCTGACGCTGGTGGACATGCCGGGCTACGGCTACGCGCAGGCGGCGAAGTCGGTGAAGGAGGATTGGCAGGGCCTGATGTTCGAGTACCTGCGCGGGCGGCCGACCTTGCGCCGGGTGCTGCTGCTGCTCGACGCCCGGATCGAGGTGAAGGAGTCCGACAAGGCGGTCATGGACCTGCTGGACCGCGCCGCCGTCACCTACCAATGCGTGCTGACCAAGGCGGACGACGTGAAGCCGGCGGCACTGGCGGCGAAGCAGGCGGCGGTGCATGCCCTCATCGCCAAGCATCCCGCCGCCTACCCGCAGATCATCAGCACCAGCAGCAGCACGGGCACAGGCATCGACGAGCTGCGCGGCAGCATCGCGGCCGTCACCGATTGACCCGGCGGCCAGACGACCGCTAACTCGATGCCACCCAGGAGAGTCCGCTGCCATGAACCCGATCGACGCCATGCTGCCAGGGGACCCGGCCGTACAGGCCAACATCCTGTCGCACGCGCTGCCATACCTGCGCCGCTACGCCGGCGCGACGGTGGTGGTGAAATACGGCGGCCACGCCATGGGCGAGCAGCATCTGGCGGAGGCGTTCGGCCGCGACATCGCGTTGCTCAAGCAGGTCGGCATCAACCCTGTCGTCGTGCATGGCGGCGGCCCGCAGATCAACGCCATGCTGAAGCGCCTGGCGATCCAGAGCACCTTCATCGACGGCCTGCGCGTCACCGACGCCGCCATGGTGGAGGTGGTCGAGATGGTGCTGGCCGGCACCGTCAACAAACACGTCGCCGGGCTGATCAACGCCGCCGGCGCCATGGCGGTGGGCATCTGCGGCAAGGACGGCGGCATGATCCGCGCCCGCAAGCTGACCCGCACCGTGCGCGATCCGGACAGCCACATCGAGCGCGCGCTGGACCTCGGCTTCGTCGGCGAGCCGGTCGAGATCGACGTGCGGGTGATCCATGCACTGACCGGCGCCGGGCTCATCCCCGTGATCGCGCCGGTCGGCATCGGCGACGACGGCCAGACCTACAACATCAACGCCGACACGGTGGCGGGGGCCATCGCCGGGGCGTTGGGCGCCAAGCGGATGCTGTTGCTGACCGACGTGGCCGGCGTGCTGGACGCGGACAAGAAGCTCATCGCCGAGCTGACCTTCGCGCAGGTCGAGGCGCACATCGCCACCGGCGTCATCAGCGGCGGCATGATCCCGAAGGTGGAGACCTGCGTCGACGCGGTGCGCCGGGGCGTGAGAGCGGCGGTGATCCTGGACGGCAAGCAGCCCCATGCCTGCCTGCTGGAGATGTTCCTGCAGGCGGGCATCGGCACCCTGATCCGGGCGTGACCAGCCCGCTTTAAGCTGTACGCTCTTCCAGGATGATGGTGTCGATGACTTGGTCTGTCTCGTAGAGGATTCGGGACAGCGCGCCGGCGATCATCGCTCCAGCAATCGGTGCCAGCCAGAACAGCCAGAGCTGGCTGACATATTCGGCGCCGGCGAACAACGCTGGCCCCGTGCTGCGGGCCGGGTTGACCGAAGTGTTGGTGACGGGGATGGACACCAAGTGGATCAGCGTCAGGGCGAACCCGATCGGGATGCCGGCAAACCCCGTGGCGGCGCCCTTCGACGTGGTGCCGACGATGATGAACAGGAAGAAGAACGTCATCAGCACTTCGGTCAGGAAGCAGGCGCCCAAGCTGTACTTGCCCGGGCTGAGGTCGCCGTAGCCGTTGGAGGCGAAGCCGGCCGGCACCCAGCCCGGCTTGCCCGATGCGATGGCATACAGCACGGCCGCAGCGAGGATCGCGCCGATGACCTGGGCCACGACATAGGGCACCACGTGCTTGTTGGCGCAGCGGCCGGCGGACCAAAGGCCGAGGGTGACCGCCGGGTTGAAATGGCCGCCTGAGATGTGGCCGACCGCGTAGGCCATGGTCAGCACGGTCAGCCCGAAGGCGAAGGAGACGCCGAAGAAGCCGATGCCGAGACTGGGGTAGCCAGCGGCGATGACGGCGGCGCCGCAGCCGCCGAAAGTCAACCAGAAAGTGCCAAACATCTCCGATGCCACCCGGCGGAACATGTCACGATCCAAGAAAGCCTCCTCGGCTGCTGCATCTCGCAGATAACCTAGGGCTATCGGAATCGTTAGTGCAACAGCAATAATACGGCAATTAAATGAAAACAGCCCGGCTGCACAAGGCGGCCAGGCTGTTCCGAACGGCGGACGAGCAGGCGGAAAGCCTAGAAGCCCTCGCGCTCCAGCCGCTTGCGCTCCATCTTGCGGGCGCGGCGCACGGCCTCGGC
>CAXSFF010000120.1:0-7299 GCA_964236035.1 uncultured Acetobacteraceae bacterium | reverse complement strand
TGATGCGCTCCATCGTGCTGCCGTACACCCGGGTTTCCGTGGTCGGCGGCATCATGCTGGGCCTGGGCCGCGCGCTAGGCGAGACCATCGCCGTCACCTTCGTGATCGGCAACACCAACCGGCTTTCGCCCAGCCTGTTCGCGCCGGGCAACACCATCGCCTCGCTGGTGGCGCTGGAGTTCCCGGAGTCGCCGGCCGGCAGCCTGAAGCTGTCCTCGCTGCTGGCGCTCGGCTTCATCCTGTTCGTGATCTCGTTCGTCGTGCTGTTCATCTCGCGGCTGCTGTTGCGCCCGCGGGCCAAGGCTTGACCCGGCGATGAGCGCCGCCGCCGACCTGTCATCCATCCCCGGCCCGGCCCGCAACGCCGGCGTCGCGGCCAGCCTCGCCCGCTGGCGGCGCGCGTCCGACCGCCTGATCGCGGCATTGTGCATCGCCGCCACCGTGATCGGGCTGCTGTTCCTGGCCTCGATCCTGTTCACGCTGGTCTCCCGCGGGATCGCCGGCATCAGCAGAGGTGTATTGTACAAGAACACGGCGCCCGCCGGGTCCAATGGCGGCCTGGCCAACGCGATCGTCGGCAGCCTGCTGCAGACCGTGGCCGGCACGGCGATCGGCACGCCGATCGGGCTGATGGTCGGCACCTACCTGTCGGAGTACGCCGGCGGCTCGGCGCTGGGCAACGCCGTGCGGTTCGTGTCGGACATCCTGCTGTCGGCGCCGTCGATCCTGATCGGGCTGTTCATCTACGAGCTGGTGGTGCTGCCGTACGGCGGGTTCTCCGGGTTCGCCGGCTGCATCGCGCTGGCGGTGATCGTGATCCCGATCGTGGTGCGCACGACGGAGGACATGCTGCGGCTGATCCCCGTGGCCCTGCGGGAGGCGGCGGTGGCGCTGGGGGCGCCGAAGTGGAAGGCCATCGTGTTCGTCTGCTACCGCGCGGCGCTGGACGGCATCATGACGGGCGTGCTGCTGGCGATCGCGCGCATCGCCGGGGAGACGGCGCCGCTGCTGTTCACCAGCCTAGGCAACCTCAACCCGACCGTCGACCTGCGCCACCCGGCGACGCTGGTGACGGCGTTCGGCGAGGCCATGTCGAGCCTGCCGGTGACCATCTACCAATATGCCGGGTCGGCCTATTCCGACCTGGTGGACCTGTCCTGGGTGGCCGCGTTGCTGATCACCATTGGCGTGCTGGCGCTCAACATCGTTGCGCGCCTCGTGCTGTCCAAGCGTAACTAGAGCCATCCAGGGGATGACGGGGACCATCATGAGCCAGACGCAGAGAGCCCCATCGGGCGGAGTGGGCGCCATGGGCGGCATGACGGCGCGTTCCGCTGCGGCGCTGAACCCGGCGCGCATCGCCATCCGCGACCTCAACTTCTACTACGGGACCAACAAGGCGCTGAAGGGCATCTCGCTCGACCTGCCGGAGCGGCAGGTGACAGGGATGATCGGCCCGTCAGGGTGCGGCAAGTCGACGCTGCTGCGGGTGCTGAACCGCATGTACGACCTGTATCCCGGGCAGCGCGCCGAGGGCTCCGTGATGATGGACGGCGCCAACGTGCTCGACCCGGGGATCGACCTCAACATGCTGCGCAGCCGCATCGGCATGGTGTTCCAGAAGCCGACGCCGTTCCCGATGTCGATCTACGACAACATCGCGTTCGGCGTGAAGCTGCACGAGAAGCTGGGCCGCGCCGCCATGGACGAGCGGGTCGAGTGGTCGCTGACCCGCGCCGCGCTGTGGCCGGAGGTGAAGGACCGGCTGACCAGCTCCGCCACGGGGCTGTCCGGCGGGCAGCAGCAGCGGCTGTGCATCGCGCGCACCATTGCCACTCGGCCGGAGGTGATCCTGTTCGACGAGCCGACCAGCGCGCTCGACCCGATCAGCACGCTCAAGATCGAGGAGCTGATCGACGAGCTGAAGCGCGACTTCACCATCGCCATCGTCACCCACAACATGCAGCAGGCCGCGCGCTGCGCCGACCAGGTGGCGTTCTTCTACCTCGGCGAGCTGATCGAGGTCGGCCCGGCGGCGCAGATGTTCACCGCGCCCCGGCAGAAGCGCACGCAAGAGTACATCACCGGCCGGTTCGGCTAGGCCGGTTCGGCAAGGAGGGCGATCAGCATGTCCGACGCGCAGCACATCGTCAAAAGCTACGGCCAGGAACTGCAGCGCCTGCGGGGCCTGATGACCGAGATGGGCGGCCTGGTGGAAAGCCAGGTCGCGCTGGCCACCCAGGCCATCGTCAACGGGGACGCGGACATCGCCACCCGCGCCGTCGAGCTGGACCCCGCCGTCGATGCCCTGGAACGCCAGGCCGAGCAGCTCGTGATCCGCATGCTGGCCCTGCGCCAGCCGATGGCGAGCGACCTGCGGGAGATCGTGGCGGCGCTGAAGATCACCGCCGCGATGGAGCGGATCGGCGACTACGCCAAGAACGTCGCCAAGCGCAGCATCGTGCTCGGCCAGTTCCGGCTGCCGTTCAGCATGACGGGCCTGGCGAACATGTCGCGCCTGGTGCAGGAGAACCTGAAGCTGGTGATCGACGCCATCGGCGAGCAGGACGCGCAGAAGGCGATCCAGGTCTGGCAGTCCGACGAGGCCATCGACGACCTGTACAACTCGATCTTCCGCGAGCTGATCACCTACATGATGGAGGACGCGCGCAGCATCACGCCCTGCACGCATCTGCTGTTCATCGCCAAGAACCTGGAGCGGATCGGCGACCACGCCACCAACATCGCCGAGACGGTGCACTACGCCACCACGGGCGAGGTGCTGCAAGGCAACCGCCCCAAGGGCGACAACTCCCCGTACGCCGTCGTGCGCCCGCGCGACGCGGTCTAGGCGATGAACCCGATGTCCGAGTCCGGCTCGAACCTGGCCAAGCCGCTGGTGCTGGTGGTGGAGGACGAGGCGGCCCTGGCCACCATGCTGCGCTACAACCTGGAGAAGCGCGGCTACCGGGTCGAGGAGGCGTCCGACGGGCAGGAGGCGCTGACCCGCATCGCCGAAATCCAGCCGGACCTGGTGTTGCTGGACTGGATGCTGCCGGTGCTGTCCGGCATCGAGGTGTGCCGCCAGATCCGCCGCCGGCCCGGCACGCGCGACCTGCCGGTGATCATGGTCACGGCGCGGACCGAGGACCAGGACGCCGTGCGCGGGCTGAACACGGGGGCGGACGACTACATCACCAAGCCGTTCAGCATGGAGGCGCTGCTGGCGCGGATGCAGGCGCTGCTGCGGCGGTCCGGGGCCGTGCCGGTGAAGGGCAAGCTGACGTTCCACGACATCGCCATGGACCTGGCGGCGCATCGGGTGCAGCGCAACCGCCGCGCGATCCACCTGGGGCCGACCGAGTTCCGCCTGCTGGAGTTCTTCATGCAGCACCCGCGGCGGGTATTCTCGCGCGAGGAGCTGCTGGACGCCGTCTGGGGGCCAGACATCCACGTGGAGCCGCGCACGGTCGACGTGCACATCCGCCGCCTGCGCAAGTCGATCAACGGCGAGGGCGAGCAGGACCTGGTGCGCACGGTGCGCGCGGCGGGGTATGCGCTGGACACTGAGATCGTCTGACACCAACGGCAACTCTTCTCCCCTCCCCCTGCGGGAGGGGCTGGGGGAGGGGTGGCCGCGCGCAGGGTGGTTGGCGTGGTCACCCCTCCTCCCGGCCTCCTCCCGCAAGGGGAGGAGGAGAAGTATAGGGTCGGCGTCCAATGCCGTGTGCTGTGGTGGCCAAGGGCGGCAGCCAACACTATATTGGCGCTGCCCTGAACGAGGTCACCTATGACGGACGAACCAGGTATCACCCGCCGCGGCGTGATCGCCGGCACCGCAGCCGGGCTGACGATCCCCGCCATGACGGTACAGGCGCAGCCCGCGCCCGCCACGCCACCAGCCGCTCCGGCGCTGCCGGCGATGGACGTCGTGCTGCAGGTTAACGGTCATCGCCTGCCGCTCACCATCGACCCGCGCACCTCGCTGCTGGACGCGCTGCGCGAGCGGGCTGCGCTGACCGGCACCAAGAAGGGTTGCGATCGCGGCTCGTGCGGCGCCTGCACCGTGCACGTCGACGGACGCCGGGTGCTGTCGTGCCTGACGCTGGCGGCGCGCGTCCAAGGTCACGCGATCACCACCATCGAGGGCCTGGCCGGCGGCGACGCGCTGCACCCGATGCAGGCGGCGTTCCTGCACCATGACGCCTACCAGTGCGGCTACTGCACGCCCGGCCAGATCATGTCGGCGGTGGCGCTGGTGACCGAGGGCCACACGGGGTCCGACGAAGAGATCCGGCAGAACATGAGCGGCAACATCTGCCGCTGCGGCGCCTACAACAACATCGTCGCCGCCGTGCGGGATGTGGTCGGGAAGGCCTGAGCCATGCACGCATTCACCCTGACCACCCCGGCCGCCCTGGACGCCGCGCTGGCGGCTGGCCCGGCGCCCGGCGCCAAGTACATCGCCGGCGGCACCGACCTGATGCAGCTGGCCAAGGACGACATTGAACAGCCGTCGCAGCTGGTCGACCTCACGGGGCTGCTGCCGGCCACCATCGTCGAGCAGAACGGCAGCCTGCGCCTCGGCGCGCTCGCCACCATGCACGACGCCGCCATGAGCGACGTGGTGCGCGGCGGCTGGCCGGCGATCAGCGAGGCGCTGCTGCTGTCGGCATCGCCGCAGATACGCAACATGGGCACGGTGGCCGGCAACTTGCTGCAACGCACCCGCTGCGGCTACTTCCGCGACACCGGCTTCGGCTGCAACAAGCGCGAACCCGGCACCGGCTGCCCCGCCATCGCCGGCGACAACCGCGGCCTCGCCGTGATCGGCACCAGCGACCACTGCATCGCCACCCACCCGTCCGACATGCCGGTCGCGCTGATGGCGATGGACGCCTCCGTCGAGCTGCTGTCGCCGGGCGGCGGCCGCCGGGTGGTGCCGCTGGCGGAGTTCTACCGCCTGCCCGGCACCACGCCGAACATCGAGACCAACCTGCTGCCCGGGGAGCTGATCGCCGCCATCGTGGTGCCGCCCAGCCCATCGGCGCGCAAGTCCCGCTACTTCAAGGTGCGCGACCGCGCCAGCTTCGAGTTCGCCGTGGTCAGCGCCGCCGTGGCGCTGGACGTGCAGGACGGCGTCGTGCACGAGGTCCGCATCGCCCTGGGCGGGGTGGCGCCGAAGCCGTGGCGGCTGCCGCAGGTCGAGGCCGCGCTGCACGGCCAGGCCGCCACCGACGCCGTGTTCGCCGCGGCCTCGCTGCTGGCGGGGCAGGGCGCCCATCCGGCCAGCCAGAACGCCCACAAGGTGAAGCTGATGCAGCGCACGGTGCTTCGTGGGCTGCAGATGGCCGCCGCATAGGACCGCCGCCATGATCACAGGACAGCCCATCGACCGCGTCGACGGCCACCAGAAGGTCACCGGCGCCGCCCCGTACGCGGCCGAGTTCCAGTTGCCGGACCTGGTGCACGCCGTGCTGGTGCAGAGCACGATCGCCGCCGGGTCGATCGACAGCTTCGACATCGCGCCGGCGCAGGGCATGCCCGGCGTGCTCGCCATCATCACCCCGGACAACGCCGAGCGCCTGCCGCACCAGGGCGGCGCCAAGGAGTCGATCACCGAGCCGCTGCTGCAGGACCGCGGCATCGTCTACAACGGCCAGCACGTCGCCATCGTGGTCGCCGAGACGCTGGAGGCGGCGCAGGCGGCGGCCTCCGCGGTGCGCGTGCGCTACCGCGAGGACGAGGCGCAGACCAGCATGAAGTCGGCGCTGGCCCAAGCCTACAAGCCCCACAACTTCCGCAACGGCGAACGCGAGCCGGACAGCAGCCGCGGCGATCCGGCCGGCGCCTTCGCCAGCGCGCCCGTGAAGCTCGAACAGACCTACACGACGCCGATCGAGCACCACAACCCGATGGAGCCGCACGCCACCACGGCGGCCTGGGACGGCGACCGGCTGACGCTGTGGACGGCGACGCAAGGCATCAGCGCGGCACAGACCACGGTGTCGAAGCTGTTCGGCATCGACCCGGCCAACGTGCGCATCATCTGCCCGTTCGTCGGCGGCGGCTTCGGCTCCAAGGGCAACACCTGGCCGCCCGCCACCCTCGCCGCCATGGCCGCGCGCAAGGTCGGCCGGCCGGTGAAGCTCGTGCTGCCGCGGCGGCAGATGTACACCTCCAACGGCTACCGGCCGGAGACGGTGCAGCGCATCGCCATCGGCGCGGCGGCCGACGGCACGTTGCTGTCGGTGCGGCACGACGGCTTCTCCTCCATGTCGCAGCCGCGCTTGGGCGAGTTCGTCGAGTCGGTCGCGCTGGCGACGGAGATGCTCTACGCCTGCCCGAACCTGGCGGTGACGCACCGCCTGGTGGCGTTGAACGCCGCGCTGCCGACCTACATGCGGGCGCCGGGCGAGGCGCCAGGGGTGTTCGCCCTCGAATCTGCGCTGGACGAGCTGGCGGTCGCGCTGAAGATGGACCCGATCGCGTTGCGGCTGAAGAACTACGCCGAGACCGATCCGCACCAGAACCTGCCGTTCTCCAGCAAGCGGCTGCGCGAGTGCTACGCTCAGGGTGCCGCCGCATTCGGCTGGGACCGCCGTACGTCGGCGCCGCGGTCGATGCGGGACGGGCATTGGCTGGTCGGCTACGGCTTCGCCACTTCGACCTACCCGACCAACCGCTCGCCGGCTTCGGTCAAGGTGCGGCTGCTGGCGAACGGCAACGCGGTGGTGGCGTCCGGCACCCAGGACCTCGGCACGGGGACCTACACCGTCATGGCGCAGCTCGCCGCCGACGAACTGGGGCTGCCGATCGAGCGGGTGCAGTTCCTGCTGGGCGACAGCCGCCTGCCGAAGGCGCCCGTGTCCGGCGGGTCGAAGACGGTGGCCAGCGTCGGCCCGGCGGTGGTGGCGGCCTGCGCGCTGGCCCGCGACCACGTGTTTGCCATGGCGGTGTCGGACCGCGGCGATGCCTGGAGCGGCGTCGCCCCGGCCGACCTGAAGCTGCAAGACGGCGGCGTGACAGCCCCCCAAGGCCGTATCGACCTGTCGGAGATGCTGGCCCGGCGCGGGGTGGAGTCGGTCGAGTTCGACGCCGACAGCAAGCCCGGCGACGAGACCAAGAAGTTCTCTATGCACGCCTTCGGGGCGCAGTTCGCCGAGGTCCGCGTCGATCCCGATACTGGGGAAATCCGCGTCGCCCGCCTGGCCGGTGCGTTCGACGGCGGCCGGGTGCTGAACGCCAAGACCGCGCACAGCCAGCTGATCGGCGGCATGACCTTCGGCCTCGGCATGG